>NZ_JADDYG010000244.1:135035-147961 GCF_015163535.1 Vibrio sp. OPT46
CAGGTGATCAAGATCAACTGAGAGAATTTGCTGCAAAATACCGTAAGAGAGACCCAATTGAGCGAAGATACCACTGAGCGTATCTCCCACTTTAACTATATAGTGTATTTGTTTAGGTTTAGGCAACGGAGTCAAACTGACATCTGAGGGAACCACTATCTTTGATGATGGAGGTGGTGACGAATCACTGCTTTGATTCAGTTGAACGCTGTGACTATCTTGATTTGGCTCATCCTCTGTAGGTAGAAGCAAAGCGACCGAAAAACAAAACACAGCAACGATTAAAGCAATAAATTTAAACTGACTCATGAGAAACTAAGTAACAATAATAACGATTGTTATGTTATAACATATCTAGGATTGTTTTTACTCAGTTTAGTAAACGTTTATTCAGTTCACTGGATTGGCTAAGAGAAGACCAGTCATTCAACCCATTCTCTTTGAGAAGGATCAATAATGAACACATTCAATTCAGCACTGATCGTTGCAGGAACACACGGAAACGAACTTTCTGGTATTTATTTACATAAACTAATCAAAGAAAAACGTTACTCTGTCAATAGATCAACCTTTTCAGCCTGCTCGATCATCGCAAACTCCGAAGCAGTAAAACACAACGTCCGATACATCGATACAGACTTAAATCGCGAGTTCTCAGCAATGAATAGCAATCATTGTCCTGATTTGCATGAAAGCAAGATTGCACATCAATTTATCGAGAAATATGCAAACCAAGAAAAACTGTTGATTGTTGACCTGCACAATACAACAAGCAATATGGGAGCGACGTTGATTTTGCTTTCTAACGATGTGTTTTATCGGAAACTGGGCGCGTACGTCAAACAACGAATGCCATCAGCACATATCCTTTTCGAAGAGCGAAAAGAATGGCAAGAGCAACCTTACCTTTGTACTGCTGGGCAATATGGAATAATGATTGAGGTCGGGGCGCAAGCACATGGTGCGCTAGAGTACAGTACGTTGGAGTTGATGAAACAGATGCTTACCGCAGTATTGGACTATGTTGAAAAGCACAACCTCAACCAAATAGGCTTACTGAGCGATTATGAGGCGTTTTTTTACACCGAAGAAATCAGGGTTCCACTTGATCAAGAGGGTATGCGGCAAGCACTAGTACACCCTACTATTTGTGGCAGAGATTTTGAGGCGGTCAAACCAGGAGCACCTTTATTAGCGACTTTCGCTGGTTATGATATCCATTGGAATGGCAAAGGGGAAATTTACCCGCACTTTATCAATGAGAGCGCCTACAGTACCGCAAATATAGCAATGGCCCTCGCTAAAAAAAGACGTGTTTCTTCCGTGTAACTTAAAGCAAGTAATTAGGCCACGTGTAACGTGGATACCTCACCCCATGAATAAAACTGTGCCTGAACCGCATAGGCAGAAAATACGGGTACTAACCCCACCCTAATACGGCAGCATAAGTGCCCTAAGCGCAGCTTTAAAAGAAACCCCACTAGAATTTTAAGGAGGTAAGACATTATGGTTAAAAGGAGAGTTTTCTCTTTTCTATCATGATGCCTTCTCCAAACATCGAAATAATCTATCTTCAAATTGGTCATCTAGACCGGAAGAGATCAGTTCTAGGCGGCTTTCTGAACACTCGTCTAGTTCAAACTCTGTGAGTCCATCTGATGTTAGATTGTAACCAAAAATACCGCTTCCCGTGATAAAAACCGCTTTCATTCGTTCGACCTTGAGGTCGAGCAGCAATAATCTCAGCTTTTGATGATCGAACACGTTTTCAGCGGAGATACGCCAACCGATACTGTAGAAACCTTCCCCCTGATTGGTTGCTTTTAGAATGCCACTCTCAGGCATAGGCAACTCAGGAACAAGTGACTTTTTCTCTCTTTCACGATAAAGAACAGAGGGCGTTTTTTGCACGTCAATACGAGTCGCTCCCTCACATTCATGAAAAGGGATAGCGCCATGTTCAGCGAAAATCACTTTTGTTTCCCGCAGACCGAGCTTTGCTATATAAGCCGTCAGCTTTTGCTCATCTTCATCTTGATAGAGATCGCGCTTATTACCTACCACTGTATCTGCGATAGTGATTTGCTGGTTAAACGTTTCATGCTCAGTGTACTTAGGATCCGATAGTTTACGTGCATCGACTAAAGTAATGTTTTTTTGCAAAGCGAGAATTTGACGATAATACTCGGTCGATAGCACTTGCAGTACTTCTTTAGGATGACCAAGGCCTGTAGGCTCAATCAACAATCGATCTGGCCTTGCTTCAGACAATAATTGATTTAAGGCGATTTGCATCGGAAGACCTGCTGCACAGCACATACATCCCCCGGGGACCTCTCGAATAAACACTTGGTCTTGTTGTTTTTTTTGGCCTTGTAACAAGCTGCCATCAATACCAACTTCGCCAAATTCATTGACCAATACAGCCCAACGTTCATGACTCGGTTTATGGGTCAATAAGTGCATTATTGCCGATGTTTTCCCCACCCCGAGAAAGCCAGTGATGATGTTAGTCGGCACTCGCGAAATCAGTGGCTTATTAAAGTTCATTGGCAATTCTCCGGTAGCCTTGGACTAGTTCATGGTTGGCAGAAACGACGGATTCGGAAAAAGCTGAATATTCTGGCGGCACTTTAGAGATACTCTCTAAATCAAAACCGACACCAATATTGGTCATCGGTGGTACATGGAAATAAGCGGGTAAATCGAGGCCATCGACGACACAGTTATGACGAATAACACACCTCTCACCGATGACGCTATTGAACACGACGGAGTTGAAGCCAATGAAAACATCATCACAAACCTGGCAAGGACCATGAATAATCGAACGATGAGCAATGGATGAGCGCTCACCAATGGTCACCGCAGCCCCTGCCTTAGAGTGAATTACGACACCATCTTGGATATTGGTGTCACGTTTGATGACGATAGCTTCCATGTCTCCATGGTTATTAACTTCGTCAGCTCGAATAACAGCATAGGGTCCAATAAAAACGTTATCCTCAATAATGACTTTGCCACAGATAATAGCGGTTGGATCGATAAAGGCTGTTGAGGACACCTGTGGCATATGGCCCGTTGGGTTTCTTCTTAACATAATGCTTCCAGTTTGTTTATGGCTCTTTTTTACGGTCAGCGACTTAACGATTGAAGGATAAACGCATCGCTCCAGCTGGTTTATCGATGACTTTGTTATTGGCATAAACTAGCGCGCCATTGACCCAAGTCTTTTGAATTTGAGCTGAAAATTCATGTCCAGCAAAAGGCGACCAACCACAGTGATATAAACTGTTTTCGTTGCTAACTCGTGTTGGGGTATGAGCATCAACCAACACCAAGTCGGCGTAGTAACCTTCACGAATAAAACCTCGGCCTTGAATGCCATAGCGAATGGCCGGGTTGTGCGCAGTTTTTTCGACTACTTGAGTCAAACTCATATGACCTAAACGGACATGCTCGAAGAGAGTAAGTAACGCATGCTGAACTAACGGCAGTCCGGCTGGAGCCTGCTCGTAAGGCACTTGTTTTTCTTGCCAAGTGTGAGGAGCGTGATCTGTTGCAATGATATCTATTTGCCCCGTATTTAACGCTTTTAACAACGCATCGCGGTCACTAGGAAACTTGATTGAAGGATTACATTTGATCAAATTACCAAGAGCGCCATAATCTTTGTTGCTGAACCAAAGATGGTGAACACAAGCCTCCGCGGTGATTGATTTATCTCGAATGTCTCCCTCGTCAAAAAGTGCTAGCTCCTTCGCCGTTGTGATGTGCAGCACATGCAGTTGGCTGTGATACTTTTTGGCAAGTTCTACCGCATAAGAAGATGAAGCGTAACAGGCCTCTTCGTCACGCAAAATGGGATGGTCTTCGATAGTGAAACCTGGCTTCTTAAGCCTTTGCTTTTGCTGGTTTTGTTTAATAACAGTCCCACTTTCACAATGAGTAACAATGAGTACTGGAGAGTCACGAAAAATTGACTCCAACGCTTGCGGATCTTCGACTAACAAATTTCCTGTTGATGCCCCCATAAATACTTTCACACCACAATGTTGTTTGGGGTTAAGTTGTTTAATCTGTTCAAGATTGTCTTCGGTTGCACCGAGGTAGAAAGAATAATTCGCAAACGAGCTTTCTTTAGCGAGAGCGAACTTGCGCTCTAACGAGTCAATAGTCGTTGTAGCCGGACTAACATTGGGCATTTCCATGTAGCTTGTAATACCGCCGGCCACCGCTGCCCGCGACTCACTTGCAATTGTGCCTTTATGTGTCAGCCCTGGCTCTCGGAAATGCACTTGATCGTCAATCATGCCTGGCAGTAAATAAGCCCCTTTAGCATCAATTACAATATCTCCGTGTTGTACGGATATATTAGTAGCAATCTTGTCAATTCTTTGATCAACAATACGTAAATCTGTTTCGGTAATGGCTCTTTCGTTGACCACCCGAGCGTTTTTAATCAATGTTGCTGACATAATTCATTCTTTAGATAATTTGAAAAGGTGGCCAATACTCGGTCACCTTGTGAAGCTATAAGGGGAAATCGTGTGTCCGCCTCATAGCGGGCGCTTTGCGCATTCATCGCAAACACAGGAAATCTCAAATTGTGGGCTAAGAACAGTGAAGCCTTCTTGTATCGCTTTCGCACATACGCTAGAAATAACATTGGCTTCAACCGCTATTTCACTAACCTTTCCACACTGAGAGCAAATCAAAAACTGTGGAACGCCATGCTCCTGATCGCACGCGATTTGAGAACAAACGACGTATTTACTAGATGTATTGAGCTTATGGACGAAGTGCTCTGCTTCAAGGAAATCTAGTATTCGATAAACCGACATCGCTTGAATGTTTTGAGAAAAGTTGTGATTGCAGTAGTCAACTAGTTCGTAGGCAGAAAGCGGCTTCTCCGCATATAGTAGTGAAGTCAGTATCAATTTCCGTTTAGTAGTAAGTTGTTTACCTCGCAGCAGGCAGATTTTCTCTACCTGCTTCATGACGTCATCTACCGTTTTGAGCTTTCTCATATCTCTAGATGAAATCCAATGTGAGTAGTAAGCGACGTTCATTGTCTGCAACATGTGGAGAGCGATGTATAACTCCAGTGGCTTCATTGCCTTCCCAACCACTTCCTTTGAGCAGGGCAACATCGCCAGGCTGCATTCGTCGTATTGCACTTTCAGAGTCGTATAATCCCGATAGGTGATCAGGTTGACCAAGACTACCGGCACCGAGTTTAGTGCGATCAATGGTATCGTTGGTTAACCATTCGGTCGCTCGGCCGGTATAAGTTATGACAAGTCTGCAAGGCACACGATCAAAGTGAAATTTCGGGCAGATCGGGCTGTCTAGGCGAGTTAGCCTCAAACCTGCTTCTTTAACCTCAAACAAACAGCAGAACATATCGACGATTAAAGCAACATCTTCACTCAGCGCATCAGCACACGCATAGCCCTCTAACTTGCTTCGTACCCATTGTGCAGCATCATCTGGCGTGACACTTTGTACCAGTGCCAATCTAGGCTCCTGTGCCAGCATCAGATTAATGTCCTTCGTCAACTCTTTCGAGAGCGTTCGCTGCCATATGGCAATATTGTGCTCTGGTTTGTAGATGTCGCTAAGTATGTTCGCTGATGTCGATATCGCCAACGATGATGTTGTTTGGACACGAAGCGGGTTCTCAACTACATCAATGCTCATATATCTTCCTCCCAAGCGTTAAAAAGGTCAGGTAAAGGTTTTAATAACGTTGATTTTCTAGGGCTATGAGACCTAGTAATCGTTACGATTTCGCTCTAGTTCACGGACATATTGACACAGTCCCACCCCATGTAGAGTCAAGTCAGACAACGCTTGTGAAGAAATCAACGTTTACTCTCTCTCAATAGGAGACTACTGGTTGTGAGATCAATTCTTTAAACAACAAATTGTAGAGCCCCAAACAAAGCAATGTTATAACATAACAATTAATCTTTTCAATATTTACCTTTTTTGATTAAAAATAATTAGGGGAACATCATGAGCATGCGAGCACGGAAATTATATTCCGCGATTAGAAAAGTAACGCGTAGGTGAATCGCCATAGACCCGACGAAACATCGCGATAAAGTTGCTGGGCGTCGAATAACCTAAAGCATGTGCAATATCTCCCACCGATTCCCCTCGAGCTATCATTTCTAATGAATGTATTAGCAGTACTTGTTGCCGCCATTCACTAAAACTCATGTTTAACTCACTTCGAATCAATCGTCTTAACGTCCGAGATGAGACTGCCCCAATATTGGCCCAATGCTCTACAGAATGCTTGCTGTTTGGGTCTATTAAAATTGCTTGAGTAACTTTTTGCAGTCTCGGCTCTCTGGGCAGTGGGATGTGGAGTGACTCATGAGGGCTACTGACGATTTCATCGGATATTACGGCGAGAATACGTAAAGACTGTATGGATAGATCGTCTGTTTTGCTCCATATCGATGCTCTAACCGATAGGGCTTTCAACACATCGCTCATTTGGATAACACAAGGTCTCATTGGAAACCGCTCACAACTCTCTGGAGTAAACAGTAATGAACGACCTTTCAGAGAACCACAAAAATAAACACTGTGCATCGCACCCGGGGGGATCCAACCAGCTCGGTGAGGTGGTAGTATCCACGTTCCTTCATCGGTTTTTACCTGTATTAGCCCTTCATCTATACACAGTAACTGGCCTCGATGATGACTGTGCCAATTATGTGGCCGTTGATCCAAATGGTTGAAGTCGCTCCTTTCATGCTGCCACTCCTTAGCGATCAGTGCGGCGCCATTTTTCCATTCGCTGTAATCAGAGTTTGTCACTTTATTTACTCAATTCCATTTTGGCCATTATTCATTATTTTCTGTCCTCTTAACGTTACCATAGCAAGTTAGCGTTCGAGTAACATTTTAGCAACGATCATTTTATCGAAGGCAGAACCATCATGAACGAACCTATCTTTATTATCTATTACATTACAGCAGGCTTGGGCATTGGCTTTCTCGCTGGACTCGTTGGTGTGGGTGGTGGTGGAATGGCCGTCCCTATTTTTGCGTTTCTATTTTCACTACAGGGAATAGCTGATACGGAAGTAGTGCATCTTGCGTTAGGGACATCAATGGCTTCGATGATTATTACAACATTGGGCAGCATGCGCGCTCACTACAAAAAAGAGAATGTAGACTCGACAATGGTAGGAAAAATGTTGAGCGGAGTTCTAGTCGGAACATTTTGCGCCACATTCGTAGCATCGTATCTACAAGGAGTCTATCTGGCAGGCTTTTTTAGCGTATTCATGTTGTATGTTGCTTATAAGATGTTCCTCAACACTGAAAATGAGTACAACCCGAGCCCACATGGAGCTATCGGTAATATCACTGTAGGCTCGGTGATTGGCTCTGTATCAGCACTTGTCTCTATAAGCGGTGCGGGGTTGATCATCCCCTATCTTGTCCAGCAAAATTTTGAGGTAAAACGTGCTATTGGTACCTCTGCTGCGATAGGTTTCCCTATCGCGCTGTCAGGAAGCCTCGGTTACATGTTAAACGGATGGGGAAACACAGATTGGAACAACTTAGTATTAGGATACATATACCTTCCTGCAATGCTCAGCTTCTCCATTAGTAGCTACTTAACTACTAGCCTCGGCGTGCGTTGTGCAGCGTATTTCCCAAATAAAGTTCTTAAGAAAATCGTTGGTATTTTGTGTGTTCTTCTAAGTTTCAAAATGTTGGTACAAGTACTTAGTTAGAGCAAATAACACGGTCACTAGTAGGCCTTGCACTATGGTGAAAGGATAAGCCTGCAAAAACTTACTTCTCGCTTTGCTGGTCCAAGCACACAATGTGTAAGAAAGCTCCTCATTGTTGCACTCTTATGACTTTGTTAACCTGGCCAGAATTACATCCAAAATGTGCTGATGATTGTCCTTTCTGGAAACCTCGTCACGCTCCTGGCAAAGTGCTTCCTCCCCTTCTGATGCGAGAATTTTAATGCCACGCTCAGTACATTCTGAGAACGCACTAAACTGACTCGCACTGGGGATCTCTTGAAATGTCACATTGGGAAGAGCAACAAGTGATTCGGCTGGTGTCAGTGCGGGATGTAGCCGATCAGAGAGCGCCACCACGGTGATAGCATTGTTCATCAAGGCCAGAGTTTCAGGGACAAAAGTTTTCGTTAGCTCAGGGTTGATAACGACGACCGATTTCAGTTTGTTTTCAGACTGAAATCGGGGGAATTTTTGATCCGGGATGCTGGTAATATCAACGTTATTTTCACGTAACCAATGACAGTCTACATTGGTGGCGTTGTGACACGATGTTCGATATTTCTCCGGGCTTATTTGAGCTCCGGAGAGCATCAGCATAGATGTGCCGCCCAGAAAAAAGCCGACCCCCTGCACTGCATCAGTATCTACGCCTCCGGACAGTATCCCGACCGAACTTAATTCGTTCAGCCCAAGCACCAAATCACTGGTTCTGAATGTGATTTCATCAACAGCCATTTCTGCATTGATTTCGTTCGGTGCAGGAGGCTTTGGTACCACAACGACATAACCTTGTTGCGCCAGGCTCGAGGCTATCCAACCACTGTGGGAAAACGCTGACCGTGTTCCGCCCTGCGACAAAAGCACAACGGGAAATTTTCCACTTGCTAAAGGGGCATCTAACTGCGTTTCGACTGATTTAAAAATGTTCCCCCTACCAAACGAGAAGTTGTTTTTTTCGTTCGTGGTGGGATACCAATAATAGACTTCCACAGGCTTGTCTCTGTCTTCACTGAATCCCGTTTTGACTGTTAGCGCAGAATGGTATTTCGGCTCATTCGTACTGGCGCTGACACTGACACACAATGTAGCGAGTAGAAAAGACATTATTATTTTGGTTTTCATTTTTCCCTCAGCCGGCAAACACATTCTTCTGCACGGCATCTGAAGATAACGAGCAGAAGAATATCCATATATTTTGCGAAACATAGCAATTAAGCTATTCATAGTCGAGGTAACCCAAAGAAAATGATAGACCGCTCCAGCTAGAGCCTTTCTTTTCAATAATTTTCTGCGGATATCCACCATGCAGAAGTTTGTACTTTACTCATTGTAAACGACTAATCATGGCCTCTTAAGGCAACATTAGAAAACCAACCGTATTCACAATCCATAACTCCATAACTCCATAACTCATAGTTACACCGATGTATATCTAAGTGAGCCGAAGCTTCATTGCCCATCCAGTGCCCTTTGCATTTTTATAGCAAGGTAGCCAAGCACCATTTTATTACGGACCATTGCTGCCTGCGCTAATGCTTTTGTTTTGTATCGTAACTGATTTGCTTACTGACGTTCTTTAGTTGCACTCCTGCCTTATTAAATGCCTTTTGAATAGTTGTGGAAACATGCTGGCGGCCCTCTCCTTCAAAAAAGTTAGCTCGATCTTGCTTCGTTTCGAAGACGCAGACTATTTCTAAGCTTTGTGGAAAAGAAGAGAATTTGACGGTATGAGTCACCCAAAGAAAGCCATCGTAGCCTTTTAGCGTATCTTCACAAACTTCGGTCAACACTTCTCTAATTAGATTCTCGACCTTCTTATCTGATTTGCGCATAAATTAAACTTCATTCCTATCTAACGCCTTTAATTAGGTTTCAGTGTACATTGTCTTAAACAGTATTTGGCAGTGGTATTTAGTCAATAGCCTGTAGATGAGGTTATTCGCACGAAGATTTACCGACCTACTCGCTTCGAACTACATCTTACGCTGTTAAAAATAAGCGCTTTGCAACTCTACAAAACGCTTCTAACTTATTAGATTATTTTAAGTGTGTTTCAAGGAATGCAGAAACCTTGTCCATTGCAATGCCGACTGCTTCTGGATGGTCATACAGTTCATAGTGAGACCAATTTTCCAAATTAACCAGCTGTCGGTCTTTTGATTGAACAGAGCGGCCATAAATTTCCTGCCCATCACGATAAGCACCAAACGCCCCGACTTTTTGCCCTACCACGGCCATAACAGGCTGAGTCAATAACGTTTCGGCAAATGCAAAGGCATCTCAGCTCAGTGTTTTCTGTGCATGTGAAAACAGCATACGAGTTGCACCACCTTCGGTTTGTCCACGTGATGTTTTGTAGTATTCAGTAGCTTCGAACACGTCTCGTTCTGTTAATCCATTTTCTTTTGCAAATTCAATATTTGGAGGAAGAAGTTCATCGATTTTCAGCTCTGAGCCGCGAGCTTCGGCTGTTCTCTGTGCAGCCATAGCTTCAAGATTGGCGATAGGGTCGTACATACTAAAGCCTTCACGGAACAAGCGGCCTAAGTTAACAGGCGTAATACCTACGACAGCTTTCAAGCGCTTTTCGGTTAGGGCTGAATTGATCATGTAACCACCACCGCCGCAGATACCGAGTCCACCAATTCTATTCTCATCGACATATGGTAAAGTTACTGCATAGTCGATAACGCGACTGATATCTTCAACACGTTGACTTGGGTCTTCTACGTAGCGAGGCAATCCTCCCGATTCTCCTTGGAAGCTCGCGTCAAATGCGATCACGACGTAACCTAACTCAGCAAGGGCTTTACCATAGACAGCGCTGGATGTTTGTTCTTTACAACTACCAAAAGGATGAACACTTATCATTGTTGGGTAGCGTTTCGATTCATTGAAGCCTTCTGGGAATAAAATTAATTCAGACATATCCCAAGACATATCAGCATTTCTAAAAGTGATTTTTTGCATATTCATAATCAATACCTTAAGAGTAAAAAGCCTTGAGAGCAGAAAGGCTCGAAGCAATTGAGCCTTTCATCGGGAATATTAAAGAGTGCGTTGGAAGAAAGATGCGAGTTGGGATACTGCGTCATCGACGTATTCGGCAACATCATAAAGCGACATATGGTTTGCACCATCAATGGCATACAAGGTTTTATCTGAACTCGCAGCACGTTCTATCAGGTCATCACTCATCCATTTGCTGCCTGCGTCACTACCAACGACAGCAAGAATTGGCTGAGTTAGGAATGCTTCCGCTTTGTGGTACGCATCGTAAGTAATGATCTGATTTAAGTTACGAGTTAGAGCAAAACCCGGCGCATTTGGATGTTCACAACGTGGTGTGTGGTAATACTCCCAAGCTTCGCGTAGTTCTGCATTTGAGGCATCTTCTTCACGCATCGGAGCTAGAGGAATAGTCGCGAATTCTGTACCATTCGTGTCGGTTGTGCGAGCATTCGAACCAAATTCTAAGTAACCAACAGCGTCAGCATCGTTAACCGAATTATCCCAACCATTACGGAACATTTGGCCAATGTTTACGGCACTAACCATACCCAGTGCTTTGATTCGACGATCATTGATCGCTGCATTTGCACTATAGCCCGCACCAGCACAAATCCCCATTGCGCCAATTTTATCGTTATCGACGTACTCTAACGTTGTCAGATAGTCGACGACTGCGCTCACGTCTTCAGTACTCGTGTAAGGGTTTTCCATTTGGCGAGGCTCACCTGTACTTTCACCTTGATGCGAACGGTCAAACGTAATGGCAATTATGCCGCTTTTTGCAAGTTTACTCGCGTATAGGCCTGCGGTTTGCTCTTTTACGCCACCACCTGGGTGTGAAACAACAACCGCCGCATATTGTTTACTTGCATCAAAATCTATAGGGAAGTTGATAACCGCTGAAATCTCAATACCTTGACCATTGAGATTTTTGAAAGTGACTTTAGACATAGCGACATTCTCCATTAGAGGTTAACTGTTCATCTCAGGCTGACCTGAGCTTCGAGGTAATATTAGTCAACACACTGTTTCGGATAAATATCGTTTTATCTACATGACTGTTTAGTTATACTTAACAAATGAGAATAGAACCTTCTTTAATTTCATCACTGACGTGGTTTGCACATATTGCTCGCCATCGCAGTTTCACTAAAGCGGCCTTAGAAATGGGGATAACCCGTGCTGCCTTATCACAACACCTGAAAGCGTTAGAGCAACAGCTACAAGTTCGGTTAATCAATAGAACCACTAGAAGTATGTCGTTGACTCAAGAAGGCCAACGTCTGCTTGATATTTTGCAACCTTCATTGATGAACATTGAGCAGGTCGTTAACGAATTGAACGACTCTCATCTTGAGCCTTCGGGATTAATCCGTATCAGTGTATCAAGAACCGCTGCTCGGCTGCTTATTGAGCCCTATCTAGGTGAGTTCCTCTCTCGTTATCCTAAAATACGCCTAGAGCTAATCATGGATGATGGGTTTTCTAACATCGTCGCAGAAGGCGTTGACGCTGGCATTCGCTTAGGATTAAGCTTAGATGAACATATGGTTGCGGTCCCTATTACTCCGCCGTTAACAACGGCAATAGTGGGCTCTCCTGAATACTTTAGGCAAAATGGACTACCTCAAACTCCTGAGGATTTAGAAGATCACAATTGCCTTGCTTATCGTTTTACCTCTAGCGGAACAATTGATCATTGGTCGCTAACCTCTCCAGATGTTGCAAAGCGCACCCTCGTTTTCGAGCCTAAAGGCAATGCTATTTTTAATGATGACTATAGTATGTTACAAGCTGCAATACAGGGTGTGGGTTTAGTGAAGCATATTGATTTATGGGTGGAAAAGCACATAAATGAGGGAAGATTGACCCGAGTTCTGACACCTTGGTGCAAAGAGTTTCCTGGGTTTTATTTATATATACCTTCACGAGAGCATATGCCGAAAAAAATCCGCGTCTTGATGGATTTTTTAATCGAAAAGCGCGAAGCTCTGAAACTCAAAGAGTAATTACCAAATTGCTTTAAATAAAAAAAGCGAGCACGAGGCTCGCTTTTAACTTTCTGTTTTCGTTATATATTACAATAGCTCAACCGATTGTTTAGCTATCACAAATTCCTCGTTAGTA
>NZ_JADDYG010000244.1:147971-151357 GCF_015163535.1 Vibrio sp. OPT46
GTAAAAAAGCGAGCACGAGGCTCGCTTTTAACTTTCTGTTTTCGTTATATATTACAATAGCTCAACCGATTGTTTAGCTATCACAAATTCCTCGTTAGTAGGAATAACAAGAGCTTTGGCACCTAACAACTCAGATGTTGCAATAACACCTGCGTTACCAAATCTTGCATCTTCGTTACCTTTCTCATCTTCAACAAAACCTAACAGCTTTAGGTTTTTCAAGATTTCACGACGAATTGGTAGTGAGTTTTCACCAATACCACCAGTGAAGATGATGCCGTCTAATGAATCCAGAGCCGCTAGGTAGGAAGTAATGTATTTCGCAACGCGGTAAGTGAAGATCTCAAATGCCAACTTCGCACGTGAATTCCCCGCTTCCATTGCTTCTAGTACGCCACGAGCATCACTTGTCACACCAGATACACCTAAGAAACCTGACTTCTTGTTCATCATCTCGAACACTTCGTCTTTTTCCCAGCCTTTACGGAAAAGGAACTCGATAACACTTGGATCAAGGTCACCACAGCGAGTGCCCATCATTAGGCCAGCTAACGGTGTCAAACCCATACTTGTATCAACACATTCGCCATTTTTAACCGCGCTCACTGATGCACCGTTACCTAAGTGCACAGTGATAAAGCTGCTTTCTTCAACCGGCTTATCTAGCATTTTCGCTGCTTCACGGCTTACGTAGTAGTGGCTTGTACCGTGAGCACCGTAACGACGCACTTTATGCTCTTCGTAAAGCTCGTAAGGAAGTGCGTACATAAAGGCTTTGGCTGGCATTGTTTGGTGGAAAGCAGTGTCAAATACAGCAAATTGAGGCAGTGAAGGGAACGCCGCCATTGCCGCTCTCATGCCTTCAGCGTTCGCTTTGTTATGAAGTGGTGCAAGTTCAGCAAGGCGCTCTACTTCTTGAATAACTGTTTCATCAACTTTCACAGTTCCTTTAAAGGTTTCACCGCCTGCGACAATGCGATGGCCTACAGCGACAAATTTTGAGCTCAAACCTAGAGTTTCGAGTAGTTTTACCACTCGCTCAACAGCGTACTGATGATGGTTACCGCCAGCAGGAATTGCTTCAACGGTTTTTTCTCCCTGATATTTCCAACTGATTTCAGCTTCAGGTAGGCCAAAACACTCACCAATACCTGATACCAAAGCTTCACCGGTTTCAGAATCAATAACAGCAAATTTTAATGAAGAGCTACCAGAGTTGATCACCAGTACAAACGAATTAGACATGAAATAGTTATCCTGTTGTAGAGCAGAGGTTGTAATAGCGCTTGTGCGCTGCGTACTTCTTGTTTGCCCCTCTATTATTCAATAATTTTTTAATCTTTCAACAATCTTTTAGTAAAAGCGATTTGATTGAACAAATTTTGTTGATCTGTAGCAAGTTTTGATTTTATTTGAAGACTAAAAAATATCACTTGTTAAACATAGTTTATGAACAGGTCAATTTGTACAAAGTCAGGCATATAAAACACGTTGTTTATTGGGTTAACAAAAATAACAAACCAATCAATAAATCGGGGTAATAATGTGCTCACTATTGCGTTTCTACTAGTGATCTTAGGTTTGATTTTGCTCTGCTGGGGATGGCAGATGACAAAAAACATCTGCTCGAAAACTGACGTAACCGGGTGGACTTACCTATTATTGTTAATCAGCTGTTTCATTTTTGCTTATGCCGTTTTTTTGCACGCCATCATGCAAAAACCTATTGCTTCTCTCCTAGAAACGGGGGTTTCTCTTATACTTTTTGGCGGCAGTATCTTTGTCGTGCTGGTGATTAAGTGGAGCAACGATTCGATATTAGAGCTTCATACCGTTGCTGAAAGAGAGAAGCGCAATGCTGTCCATGACGCTCTTACTGGGCTCCCTAATCGTAAATACTGCTTTGAGTCTATCGAAGGCAGAATACAATCTAGAGACCCATTCTCGGTGATCCTTTTTGACGTGGTTAATTTTAAACAAGTCAACGATGCAATGGGTCACTTTTGTGGAGACCAGTTACTTATTCAAATTGGTCAACGCCTTCAGGGGAAACTGAAAGGCAATGACCAGATATTCCGCGTTGGTGGTGATGAATTTGTCATCCTGACCTCTTCTGCATGCGAGGAAACGGGTAAAAAACTCATAGAAGAACTAGATTCTGCAATGTCTGAACGCTTTCATTTAGATGAGTTTCAAGTTTCCTGCCGCGTTGTTTTCGGTATAAGAACAACCTACCCATATGACGCCCTAACCAATGATCTTTTGATCAAGCACGCAGATATCGCTATGTATCACGCCAAGCGTAATGGCAATCTTTGTGCGTTTTATAATGAGGATATGAACGTCGGGGCTAAGTACCAACTTGAGATATCTTCTCGTATTCAATGTGCGCTTGAAAAAGAAGAGTTTCAGTTGTATTACCAACCGTTGATTGATGCACACACTAACTTAGCTGTCGGTTTTGAAGCAGTGATTCGTTGGCATGACGAAAATGGTAAAACGATCTCACCCAACGACTTCATTCCTATCGCAGAGCGTAGCAATCAGGTGCACAACATTACCATGTGGGTTCTTAACCAAGTAGAAAGGGATCTGCAAACATTTATAGAGAAAGGCATTAAGCTTCCTGTCCACGTAAACTTATCAGCGAAAGATCTCTCATCTAACTTGCTGTTTAATCGCTTAGAAACTTTGCTCAAAGTAAACCCGCAATTCGCTGACCTAATAAGTTTAGAGATCACTGAAACGATGGCGATCGATAGGGTCGTTGAGCTCAACCCCTTAATTCATCAAATTAAAGGATTAGGTATAAAGATCAGCTTGGATGATTTTGGCACTGGGTATTCATCTTTGTCACTGTTAAGAGATCTTCCGGTTGATCAAATTAAAATCGACCGCTCATTTCTCTCCACAGCAAGCCGCACTGAAGGCTCCCGCTCTATCGTTGAGAACACGATTGCGCTAGCACATGGATTAGGGTATTCGGTCGTAGCAGAAGGCGTTCAAGACATGGACACACTGCATTTTTTGAGAAGTCGAGGCTGTGACATCATTCAGGGTTACTTGTTCTGTCCTGCCCTTAGACGAAGTAATAAGTTGGGTAAACAAACACGATGAAAAAGCAAAACCGTATTAGACGCGCATAAAAAAGCCGAGCGCTTTGCTCGGCTTTCAATTCTTTTTGTAGCGACTTAAACCGTCGCTTTAATCACTAGTGATTATGCGTCTGTACGACGGCCACGACCGTGACCACGTTCACCACGATGTGCACCACGGTGATCACCACCACGGTTGCGATCGAAACGACGTTCGCCACCTTCACGATTGCCATCGCGGTTGCCGTCACGGTTACCACGGAAGCCACCTTCGCGACGGCCGCCTTCACG
>NZ_JADDYG010000244.1:151407-157590 GCF_015163535.1 Vibrio sp. OPT46
ACGATCACCACCACGGTTGCCGCCTTCGCGGTTGCCACGGTAACCACCGCCATCACGACGACCACCATCGCGACGACCACCGTCACGGCGACCACCACGAGACTCGCGGAAATCATCGAAGTCACATACTACAGCACCAACATCTTGTTGACGGATACGTAGTTTGCTTAGCTTGTTCGCCGCGTCTGAAGTCATTGCTTTAGGTAGCTGTACGAATGTGTGACCTTGAGCTAGCTTGATCGCACCGATAGAACCTTTACCTAGACCTAGTTCGTTTGCTAGAGCGCCAACGATGTCTTTAACTTGAACGCCTTGCTCACGACCAACTTGAAGCTGGTAAGTATCCCAGTCTTGGTTGTTGAAGTTACGACCGCCGTCGCGACCACCTTCACGGCGCTCTTTACGACGTTGCTTGTCACGCTCAATTGCTTCAACCATTGGGTCTTCGCCAATGTAGAACAGAGGACGTTTGCCTTGCTGACGCTTAAGAAGCATAGCAGCAAGTGTTGCTGGGTCGATGTCTAGAGAAGTTTGTAGTTTCTCTACCAACTCAGCAAATTTGTCTAGTGCTTTGTGCTCTTTCTCTGCTTCAAGCTCAGCGCCTAGCTTAGCTAGACGAGCTTCAGCAACTTGGTCACGTAGAGGAAGTTGGATTTCTTCCATAGATGACTTAGTTACACGCTCGATAGTGCGAAGCATACGAATTTGGTTAGTGCGAACTAGAAGGATCGCTTTACCCTTACGTCCAGCACGGCCAGTACGACCGATACGGTGGATGTATGACTCAACATCAAATGGGATGTCGTAGTTGAATACGTGCGTAATACGTGGAACGTCAAGACCACGAGCTACAACATCAGTTGCAACTAGAATGTCAATAACACCTTGTTTGATGTGATCAACAGTACGCTCACGTAGAGACTGAGGAATGTCACCGTGCAGTGCAGCTGCTTTAAAGCCACGTGCAGATAGCCAGTCAGCCAGACGCTCAGTATCTTGACGAGTACGTACGAATACGATTGACGCGTCAGTTTCTTCAGTTTCAAGAAGACGAGACATCGCTTCATCTTTCTCTACACCTTTCACTACCCAGAACTGTTGTTGAACTTTGTCTACAGTGTGGTTTTTACCAGCAACGTCAACCGTTACAGGGTCACGAAGGAAACGTTCAACGATCTTCTTCAGCATTGGAGGCATAGTTGCAGAAAACAGAACGCGTTGTGCTGACTCTGGAGCGTGCTCCATGATCGCAGTTACATCATCTACGAAACCCATGTTTAGCATTTCGTCTGCTTCATCAAGAACGAAAGTACTAACTTCGTCTAGGTGTAGACGTTCGCGATTGATAAGATCTTGAACACGGCCTGGAGTACCAACAACTACATGAGCGCCACTTTTAAGAGCACGCATTTGGTCGACAATAGATGCGCCACCGTAAATCTCTAGAACTTTCAAACCTTTGATGTTTTTACCAAGGTTTTTCATTTCCGCTGCAACCTGAATTGCCAGCTCACGAGTCGGAGCAAGTACAATCGCTTGCGGTTTGCGTTGGTTTAGATCGAGTTTGTTGAGAAGAGGCAGAGAGAACGCTGCTGTTTTACCTGTACCTGTTTGAGCTTTACCCAGCGCGTCAGCACCTTCCAATAGGTGTGGGATTGCCGCAGCCTGAATTGGAGTTGGTGACACGAAACCCATTCCGTCTAGAGCAGAAAGGATAGAATCATTCAGAGATAAATCACTGAATTGAATAACAGAATCTTGCATTGGGATCCTACTTAATTAAACAAAAAAACAGTCCCATATGCTCTTCCAATTCGATACTGATCCATCCAGATACTGATTCCATTCAGACGGGAACACAGCACAGTACACAACCGCGATAAGCCATTAGGGACGACTAAGGGAGGCGGATTATTCCTTAAAAGCATAAAAAAATCCAGAAAAAATTGAATTACATCACAATTTATTCTCAACAATGGTATTTTTAGCATATTTTTCCACCAACCCTACCATTCCCCGTAGATTCGCGTAACTCACAGATGAGAATTTCATCAATATTTAAGCCAATTTCTCGTGGTTAAATTGGCAAAATTCACGGCGAAATTACGCTCCACAGGTAGTAATAATAGCTCGCAATGATTATAGTGTGCCCAACTCCATAGGTAATTTAAGAAAAGATGTTTCAAGATAACCCACTACTCGCTCAGCTTAAGCAGCAAATCCAAGAAAACCTGCCTAAAAAAGAAGGCTCAATAAAAGCCACAGATAAAGGCTTTGGCTTTTTGGAAGTGGATAGTAAGACGAGCTTCTTCATCCCGCCTGCGTACATGAAAAAGTGCATGCACGGTGACAAAGTCATCGCCATTATCCGCACCGAAAATGAACGCGAAGTTGCAGAGCCACAAGAGCTGCTGGAACAAGCCGTGACTCGCTTTATTGGTCGAGTAAAAATGTTCAAAGGCAAGCTCAACGTAGCACCTGATCACCCACAGCTTAAAAAGCTATCTCTTAAAGCGAAACTAAAGAAAGGTCTAAAACCTGACGAGTTCGCCGAAGGTGATTGGGTTGTCGCACATCTTATTCGCCACCCTCTAAAAGGCGATAACTCTTTCTTCGTAGAAATTTCTGAAAAAATCACTGACGCGAATGATAAAATTGCGCCTTGGTGGGTAACGCTTGCTCAAAACGATCTACCAAACTCTGAGCCAGCAGGCATCGATAACTGGGAACTGAAAGACGACGCGGAGCTAGAACGCGTAGACATGACTCATGTTCCATTCGTCACTATCGACGGTGAATCGACTAAAGATATGGACGATGCGCTGTACGCGAAGAAAACCGTATCTGGCGATTTCGAACTCACCATCGCTATTGCGGACCCAACCGCCTACATCACACCTGAAGATGAAATGGATAAAGTAGCGCGTGAGCGTGGCTATACTATTTATCTTCCAGGCCGCAACATCCCGATGTTACCTCGTGATTTAGCGGACAACCTATGTTCTCTGATTGAAGGTGAAACCCGCCCTGCTATTTGCTGTACCGTAACGGTAAGTAAAGATGGTGTGATTGGCGACGATATTAAATTCTTCGCGGCAAACATCAAATCACATGCACGCCTAGCATACGATCACGTGTCTGATTGGTTAGAAAACGGCAGCTCTGAAGCATGGCAGCCATCTGAAGAGATCGCGACCATCGTTCGTGATCTTTATGAGTTCTCTCTTGCTCGCGCTGAATGGCGTGAGAAAAACGCAGTGGTCTTCCCTGATCGTCCTGACTACCGTTTTGAGCTCAGTGAAGATAACGATGTAATCGCTATCCACGCAGACATGCGCCGCAGTGCAAACCGTCTTGTTGAAGAATCCATGATTACCGCAAACATCTGTGCAGGTCGTACATTACGCGATAAATTTGAAACAGGTGTCTTCAATACGCATGCAGGTATCAAGAACGAGAAGATTGAAGAAGTGGTTCAACTTGTCAATCCAGAAGGCCAGTTGGAGTTCACAGCGGAGTCTATTGCTACGCTAGAAGGCTTTGCTGCGTTGCGCCGCTGGTTGGCAGCTCAAGAAACGTCTTATCTAGATAACCGCATTCGTAAGTTCCAAGCATACAGTGAGGTGGGTAATCAGCCTCTGCCTCATTACGCAATGGGTTTAGACATCTATGCAACTTGGACATCACCAATTCGTAAATACGGTGATATGATCAACCACCGTATGTTGAAGGCCGTCATCCTTGGTAAAGAACCCGTACAAAAACCAGATGACCAAGTAGGCGAAGAGCTAGCTCTACATCGTAAACATCATAAAATCGCTGAGCGAAATGTCTCAGATTGGCTATATGCACGCACGCTTGCTGATGAGCCGAGTAAGAAAACTTGTTTCACAGGTGAGATTTTCGATATTAATCGTGCAGGCGCACGTGTCCGACTTCTCGAAAATGGCGCAGCAGCCTTTATTCCTGGTGCACTAATTCTTGATAATAAAGAAAGAATTGAGTGCAATGGCGACAACGGTACCATCTCTATCGATAAAGAGGTCGTATACAAACTTGGGGATACATTGGAAATTGTCCTTACGGACGTAAACCAAGAAAACCGCAGTTTAGTTGCAAAGCCAACCCAGGTATTCGCTGAACAACCAGCAGCACAAACAGAACAGACTGTAAGTGAGTAATACCGAATGAAGTTAAAAGGCGCTCTATTGAGCGCCTTTTTTATTTGTTATGTAAAACGATAAGAAAGAGTATGCCGAACATTGAGATCATTCGCTTTAATCACTTCACTGCGCGCAAAAGTGAGCGTTACACTGCAACACATAATGGGTTATATATTGTTGAAGAAGGTGCCCTATTAGTTCATCAACCTAATGGCGAGCAATTTGAACTTAAAGCCGGAGATTTCACACTCTATAACTCCGCAGATCTGAGCAGTGCAGAAGCCGTCTCTAGTGACGGAGGCTTTAAAGCATTGGCTTTGGTCTTCAACCCAAACATATTCTGTGACTTTAAGAAAGCGCACCCGATGCTACGTTCCAAAACGGAAGAAAGGCGCTTCTATCCTTTTTCAACGCAATCCAGTAGCGAAGTAGCACAATTGAAGGACATGTTGGTTAAGTTAGCGAGTCGCAACGCTCCAGACTACACACAAAGCCATATCGCAATGGCATTGCTGTCGTTGATGGTTGAGGTAGAGCCAAACATTCTATCTATCATAGATGATGCAAGTAGCCTGAGCGACTCTCAAAAAGCCATTAAGTACATTGAGGGTAATATTGAAAAAGACATCACGCTAGAAGGCTTAGCGGCTCATATGAGCATGTCCATCGCGACCTTAAAACGTCGCCTCGCCGCAGATGATCTTTCGTTTTCTCAGATATTAAAGGTGAAACGGATAAACTTCGCAGCAACCCAACTGCGCAAGTCAGAAAAATCAATAACAGAAATAGCGTTTGAGTCTGGTTTTAAAAGTGCAGCGCATTTCAGTACAGCATTTAAATCCGTTTACAACATGACCCCCCAAAGACTTTAGAAACCAAGTTGTTAGGCCTAAAGTATAAATCATGTCGGCATTCGCATCCGTTGGGCTCGCCCTATTCCCAAAAACACGCTTGAGGATCGCGCTCCAACTCGTTGAGTAAGTCCTCAAGCATTCGGCTAAATGGAAGTGGCTTATAAGGCACCCACCTTAACAGCTCGTTGTGATATGTGGGAACATAGAAATACCAAAGTTGGTTGTCCTCATCAAACATGATCTTCGCGACGGGAGAAGTATACTCGCTATGCTGGGAGTCGAGGAGAAAATGCGCCCGATGAAGCTCAACGCCATTTTCTACTAGCTCATAGAGGCACTTGCCCTGTTCGACAGGCAAGTTAGCATTACGCGCAGAACAGAGCGATTGAACTGATTTGTATAAACGACTTGTCGCCATTTGGGACACTGACATCAACGTTCTCCCGATGGATGATAGTTAGAGCTGTCGATCCTAGTATATAACCTTTACATCATCACCGATGGTAGTTATCTACCTAACTCAAGTATAAGATAGCTATATTATCATTTGCCCAGATTATCATCTCAATCCACTTGGAAACGCTAGCTCCATCACCTCTTGACTAGAAACAATTCCTTTGTTTAGCGCTAACAGTTCACAAAAGTGTAACCTGAACGCAATATCATAAACTCTGCTTTATCCCGTATATGGAGTTTAATATGTTACGTTTTACTGTGGCGACGTTATTGGCCATAGCAGTCTCCCTCCCTACCATTGCAAAAGAAATCAACATCTCAGGTTCAACGTCGGTTGCTCGTGTGATGGATGTACTTGCTGAGGAATACAACAAAACACACCCAGACGATTACGTTGCTGTTCAGGGCATTGGTTCGAGTGCTGGTATCACCATGGTCAATAAAGGAGTAGCCGAAATAGGCATGAGCTCTCGCTATCTGACTGAAAGCGAAAAAGGTGAAGATCTCAATGTATACCCTATCGCTTATGATGGCCTCGCTGTTGTTGTAAACCGTACCAACTCTGTAGAAAACCTTTCTCAGCAACAGCTGTTTGATATTTACAAAGGTAAGATTAAGAATTGGAAAGAGGTCGGGGGCGCAGATCAGCCTATCGCGGTGGTTACTAGAGAAGCGTCTTCAGGTTCACGTTACAGCTTCGAAAGCTTGCT
>NZ_JADDYG010000244.1:157600-159162 GCF_015163535.1 Vibrio sp. OPT46
ACTATTTGATATTTACAAAGGTAAAATTAAGAATTGGAAAGAGGTCGGGGGCGCAGATCAGCCTATCGCGGTGGTTACTAGAGAAGCGTCTTCAGGTTCACGTTACAGCTTCGAAAGCTTGCTGGGACTGACCAAAATCGTTAATGATCGCCTTGTCTCGGATATCAGCCCAAACAACTTGGTTGTAAACAGCAACAGCATGGTAAAAACCATTGTTAACCATAACACTCGCGCCATTGGTTTTATCTCTGTAGGGTCAGTAGATCGCTCGATCAAGGCGATTCAGTTAGATGGTATTGACCCAACCTCGACAAACATTAGCAATCATAAGTACAAGTTGGCGCGACCATTCCTAGTGCTATACAAAGTAGATAAGATTAGCGATGCAGGTAAAGGTTTTATCGCTTTCCTTCGTTCAGAGCAGGGACAAAAAGCGATTGCAGGTTACGGTTATACGCCAGTAAAAAACTTTAATCAGTAAAAATGAAAAAGAGAGCACCTTGATGCTCTCTTTTACTATGTCGTGTTCTATCCGGTTTCGGAATTAGAAATGCAGTTGAATTACAGAGACCACAACCGCACCAGGTCGACGAATACCTTCAATTTCCACTTTAATTTCGCGCTCAATCTCCAAACCTTTTTTGATTGGCGTTACTTTTGTTAACGTGCTGACTGCACGAACATTATTGCCTGCTTTGACAGGGTAAGGGAAACGGACTTGGTTTAAACCCAAGTTAACTACCATCTTAGCTGTTGGGAACATTGGCTTGTCTGGATCGACTGAATCCGTCAGTTTAGGCAGCAATGCTAATGTTAAAAAGCCATGAGCGATAGTTGTCTTAAATGGAGATTCAGTTGAAGCACGCTCTGGATCAGTATGAATCCATTGCATGTCTTCCGTTACCGCACCAAATTGGTTAATACGTTCTTGAGACACATGAACCCAATCACCAGTGTGAATAACTTCGCCAATTTTTTCACTTAACTCGTCATAAAGCTTTTGAGCCTCAGGTGCCATTACGATCGGTGCAGGTTGAGGTGCAACTTCTTCGTTGACGGCTGGCTGCTGGTGATCACGAACTTTTGAGAAAAGAAAGCTATTTTGAGCTTTCCCCAAAAAGTCACTCCAATAATCGCGTAACGTTGGAGACATCCAATTCATAAACTCGGATTGATGAGCAGAAATCGCATCAACTTTGTCTTTAAATAGATTTGTGACCTTCATAAACACCCTTAAGAATTCTAAGCACAACTGGCTATACCAGTTAATTTTGAATTAGTTCACAAAGTCTTGCAAATACTTTCGGGCGAACACATGTACCCTAAAAGCATGTTATGTCTTATATATCAGCAAGATAACAATAAAACACCATTTTATTGACGTGCGCCAATATAAAGTAAAAACTCTATAAATTGGTACTTTTTGTCCCTTTTTCACTCCGTTTTCAAACTGTCCAACATCACATCAGTGATCATAAAACAAGCAAACAGTACTTCTATTATAATTCAGCACTTTACAAGTCGGACTATGCTCCTTATTATACCGCCCACAACGGAGAGAT
>NZ_JADDYG010000244.1:159172-161435 GCF_015163535.1 Vibrio sp. OPT46
GATCAGTGATCATAAAACAAGCAAACAGTACTTCTATTATAATTCAGCACTTTACAAGTCGGACTATGCTCCTTATTATACCGCCCACAACGGAGAGATGGCTGAGTGGTTGAAAGCACCGGTCTTGAAAACCGGCATACGTTAATAGCGTATCTAGGGTTCAAATCCCTATCTCTCCGCCACTTATTTAGAGAGCTCGCATTTATTGCGAGCTCTCGTCGTTTTAGCTCTTACAAAAACGAGATTTAGAAATCCTCGCTCGTAAGCGAATCCAGCACTTCACTATATTCCAGTTAAAAGCCCGCTAATGTTTAGCGGGCTTTTAACTTCGATTTTCTAAAGTTTAAGCAAACTTCTTAATCATTTCAGACAGGTCATTGGTGCAATTTTGCACTTTGGTGTTCATATGATTCGTTTCAGTCATCAGTTCATACGATTCACTGTACTTTAAATTAAGCGACTGGATGTTTTCATTTATTTCATCCGTTACATAAACCTGCTCTTCTATCGCGACCGCAATTTGTTGGTTTCGTTCGACGACGTCCTGAACAAGGGACTCCAGTTGTTGAATGCTATCCAAAGCAGTACTTAGCAATGTTACCGTTCCGGTCGACATTTCATTACCTTTCTCTAACGCAGAAACCGCTGATTTGCTCCCATTTTGAATCCCTTCAATGGCCGATTTAATCTCTGTTGTCGATTCCTGAGTTCTTTTAGCTAAGGTTCTCACTTCATCTGCTACAACGGCAAACCCTCTGCCTTGTTCGCCTGCCCTCGCGGCTTCAATTGCAGCGTTCAACGCTAATAAATTAGTTTGTTCGGCAATACCATTGATGACTTCAACAACGGTTCCAATTTGCTCGGTTTGTTGGTTCAAACGTATGACCACTTTAGATATTTCGCCGAGCTCACCCACCAGCTCTAGTACCGATTGGTTAACATTATCGATAACGCTACGGCTGTCTATCATCGTATTTTGCGCTTCTAACGTAGCCTCGGCGGTCGCTTGAGCATTATTTGATATCTCAGATGAAGAGGCTTGCATCTCGTTGACCGCTGTTGCGACCGAGTCAATCTCCACTTTCTGTGCGCTTAAGTTCTCCGTCACTTGCTGGCTATTTGTCGCAGCACTGTTAGCACTTGCGCGCGTTTCTTCGCAAGAGTCTTTTACAGACACGCCAACGCGCCCCAATAGCGCATTGGCAAATTGCTTACGCATCTTCATACCCAGCTCAATCTCAGCCAGATCGTTGATTCTTCCGCAATAAATATATTCCATAAGTGGATTGTTGAAGTCTTGCCTAGCCTGTTTAGCGAGCTTTTCAACTGGTCTGGTTAATACATAAATAGAGAAAACGGAAAGTAACGCAACAACGCTAAACGCTATCACTGGTGATTGATTCATTTGTAGAGTGAGTAAGCCAAGAAGGTTTGAAATTAAAAGGAAGAAGGCCGATCTCATCCACAAACGTGTACGAGGAAGATACATTTTCCACGGCTTACGATTATTTCGAAGCTTCGAATACGCTTTTTCCGCTCGCTGGATGTGTATACGCTCAGGTTTAAATCTCACTGATTGGTATTCCACAACTTCACCATTAGATTTTATAGGAGAAGCAAACGCGTCAACCCAATAATAGCCGCCGTTTTTACGTCGATTTTTGACCATTCCCATCCAGTGTTTGCCAGTTTTCAGGTGAGTCCATAAATCTTTAAAAGCCTGTTTTGGCATATCAGGATGACGCACAACATTGTGGGGTTTACCGATAAGCTCCCCTTCATCAAACCCCGCTACTTCATTAAAGTTTTCACTGGCATATTTGATGTAACTGGAGGTATCGGTAATGGAAACTAGGCTGTAACTCGAGGGGTAATCGTATTCCGTTTCACTCATAAACATGTGTCCTTACATTGATTAATTAACAAACGGCAAATATGAACTTATCAGCATAACATTCACATGCATAATGATAGGTTGATTCAAAAATAAAACAAAATTATTGACAAGCTTACTTGTTACTTAATGACTCTAGTCGCATTTTTATCCTCTAATACAAGGCTTCGTTGATATGCACAAGACTGAGCACTGTTCAAAATTAATACACAAAAGCGCTTCCGTACTGAGTTCGTAAATTGTTATAAGTAATCCACTAAAACGAAAACAAGGAAGACAAACACAATGACTATTCACTTTCGTCAGCTTGCAGCTAAGAGAAACACGACACACTTGTTTATTGACGATTGGAAAATTAACACTCAGCAG
>NZ_JADDYG010000244.1:161445-164786 GCF_015163535.1 Vibrio sp. OPT46
CTTCATTAAAGTTTTCACTGGCATATTTGATGTAACTGGAGGTATCGGTAATGGAAACTAGGCTGTAACTCGAAGGGTAATCGTATTCCGTTTCACTCATAAACATGTGTCCTTACATTGATTAATTAACAAACGGCAAATATGAATTTATCAGCATAACATATACATGCATAATGATAGGTTGATTCAAAAATAAAACAAAATTATTGACAAGTTTACTTTTTACTTAATGACTCTAGTCGCATTTTTATCCTCTAATACAAGGCTTCGTTAATATGCACAAGACTGAGCACTGTTCAAAATTAATACACAAAAGCGCTTCCGTACTGAGTTCGTAAATTGTTATAAGTAATCCACTAAAACGAAAACAGGGAAGACAAACACAATGACTATTCACTTTCGTCAGCTTGCAGCTAAGAGAAACACGACACACTTGTTTATTGACGATTGGAAAATTAACACTCAGCAGTCTTGGGGGATATTCAGCGCGGATGGAGATATTGGCTCTCTGCTTGGAGACCTTATTTGTGATGAAATGTCACCAAATAGTGGGGAAATTGAGCTAAATGGGCTATCCGTTGCGCAAGTGTCGTTATCAGAGCAACAGCGATTACTGGAAAGAGAATTAGAAAAAGATGATACGGATTTTCTTGATCGTATCGACCAAGGAAGCACTGTTTATTCATTAATCCTAGAACAGAGCCAAGACACTAACTTAACTGAACAGCTAGTCAATGATCTCGACCTAAGTCATCTTAGAGATAGTGGCTTCCGTGTTCTCTCTACCGGAGAAACCAGAAGAGTAATGCTCGCCCGAGCTTTAGCCACACAACCTGACTTAGTATTACTCGATAATCCATTTACTGGCTTAGATATTGCGCACCGAGCTGCTCTCGCTCGCTATTTACACTCGCTTTCTCAAAATGTGCAACTACTCATAACCTTCTCTCGCGAATCTGACATGCCTGAGTGGATCAATAGCATCGCGCTTTTCAGTGCAGGAAAGCTTGATAGTACAATGGATAAGTCCAGTTGGGATAATCATCCAATCATTGGACAAATTAAATCTCAGTCAGAACAACAGAGTGAAGAAATGATGAGCTTGATACGTCAGCATCAGCACTCGACACCATTCAACAACCCAATATTTGAACTAAAGAATGGGGCTGTTGAATATACCGATAAGAAGATTTTTACTGACTTGAACTGGCGCATAGACAAGGGCCAACATTGGCAGGTCAAAGGCCCAAATGGTTGTGGAAAGAGTACCTTACTTGGATTGATCTTTGGCGATCATCCGCAATGCTACAGCAATGACATTGATATTTTTGGTAAAAAGCGTGGTACTGGCGAGACAATCTGGGAAATTAAGCAGCATATCGGTATGGTGTCTTCAGCGCTACACCTCCAATATCGAGTCAATTGCAGCGCATTAGAAGTCATTTTGTCAGGATTTTACGATTCGATTGGGTTGTATAACCAGCCAACTCGCAAAGAAATGGATATTGCAAACGAGTGGCTCGATATCTTACATATGAGCCAGTACAAAAAAACCTCATTTAAGCAATTAGAGTACGGTCAGCAGCGACTGTTACTGATTGCAAGAGCCATCGTGAAACAACCCACATTATTGATTTTGGACGAGCCGTATCAAGGGTTAGATTTTTTGGGTAGACGGTTAGTTAAGAACACACTTGAACTCATCGCTAGAGAGAATTTAAGCCAACTATTGTATGTGTCTCACTACCAAGAAGACCGCTTAGATAGCATCAAAAATGAGTTAGAGTTTGTGTTTGATGAAAATGCTCAGTGTCATAGAGCTAACGTCTACCAATCATAATGACTTCGCTGCGCAAGCTGCTCATAAGGTAATGGTTTGGAGTACAGGTACCCCTGATGATATCTCACTCCCATCTGCTTTAAGTGTTCAGCTTGCGCTATGGTTTCCACGCCTTCAGCGATCAATTGTACTTGTAATTCTTCCGCGAAGTGAACCATCGCTTTTAAGACAGAAGCACTAAGGCTAGGAATACCAATAGTTTCGACAAAGCACTTATCGATTTTTAAGTAATCTATGCGCATGTGCTGTAGAAATGCTAACGAGGTTTGGCCAGTTCCAAAATCATCGATCAGCACATCAATACCATGCACTCGCAGCGCTGCAATGCATTTTCTCGCCTCTGAATCAATGAGCTGACGCTCTGTTATCTCAACCCCTAATGAGACTTTGTTTCGGCTCAACTGTCTGTCGAGCAATTGAATTTTTCTGATCGCGTTTGGTCCGACTAAATAACCAGGCGGCACGTTAATACCAAGGTGAACAGGCTGATCAAAGCCTAATTTACTGAAGTCCTCTGCCGCTTTATCCAGAACGAAATCAGTAAGTAAAAAAACCAATCCACTTTGCTCTGCCGCAGGGACAAACTCATCCGGAGAAATGAACCCCTTACTTTGATGCTCCCATCGCACTAGCGCTTCAAACCCGAATAACTGGCCGGTATCAACGTTAACTTGCGGTTGGTAATACAAGGTCAACTCTCCTCTTTTTATCGCTCTTTTAAGATCCAGTATCAAATTGCGATGGGGATCAATAAACTTATTCAACGCATACAAGCAAAGGTAGATAACGAAAATAATTGGAATTGAGTACAAAAAATAGGAAAGTGTTCTCTGTTTGACGAAAAGATCGCTGGCTTCACTCAAAGCTTCATACTCAAACATTTGCGACGATTTGATACCGATAGGATTACTTCCCGCTCTTAATGCTCCTTCAGGTGAAACTTGATCATGGATAAACAGCGCAGAGCGTTTTAGGCGTAAATCGTTGTTAAACCCTATTGTTGCATTAAAGTAGTCATGATCGATAATCGTTACGGCTTGATAACCCCGCTCTCCCTCCGTTACCACAAGCAAGAACTGATCGTACAAGCTATCAACACTACCAAGCGCTAGCGTTTGTCCCTTGGGAAAGGCGATGTGCTCAGCTAACGGTTTAGAGATACTTCCCAATTTCGAAGAACAAGTAATGACTCCCTCTTTCACAATGAGCATTTCTTCAATATCTCGTTCAAACATTAAGCTTTGCTGGAGCTCTTCACATCGTTCAGGGTGTAGCAGCGCCGTGCGGTTTTCTGTCTCTATTTGGAATAAAATTTCATCTGCAATTTGCACATTTTTTTCTAATAAATGATTAAGATTGTTTTGCACGCTTTCACGAGCTAAATACAAAACCTCTCCAATAATCAAGGGAATAGGCAGAAGGAAAATGATGGCTTTTTTAAAAATCGCCTTATTCAGCATATAAAAGTAACCTTTTATAAAACCGATTTACTGAGATGGTA
>NZ_JADDYG010000244.1:164796-175004 GCF_015163535.1 Vibrio sp. OPT46
GAGATTGTTTTGCACGCTTTCACGAGCTAAATACAAAACCTCTCCAATAACCAAGGGAATAGGCAGAAGGAAAATGATGGCTTTTTTAAAAATCGCCTTATTCAGCATATAAAAGTAACCTTTTATAAAACCGATTTACTGAGATGGTACCTCGATTCCGATACCCGCTAGCAACTCACGTTTTTTAACATTATTTGTTTGGATTAACTCAGTATGCGAAACGCTGAGTAATACCGCAAACTAAACAATGTCTTATTCACTCCTGTTCCAATTTAGTATCAAGCGCCTCAAACCTGAGACTTTAATTCGACACCATGTTATGTCTATCGGTACTTGCGAAAGTCTTTACCTGTCTGTTTCTCATCATGTAAGAATTACCCATTAAAAATATTTTTCTTTTCTCAGTGATTAAGAATTATATTTGTCGTAACTCCTACAACACGTTACAACACTCTCATGACGACAAACAAAGCTAATGCTAACCAGGTAAACGAAAAATCACTGCAGTTGTTAATGCAAGTTGCAGTTAGTCCGTTCCCAGTTTCTGCGAAAACGCTAAGCGAGCAATTGAACGTTCCTCTAAGCAGCCTTTACCGACACTTAAAACTGCTTAAAGAGTGGAACTTGATCGAAGAAAGCGTTCACGACAAGACATTTGTCGTTGGTCCGGCGGCATTGTTACTCATGCACAGCTATGAGACCGCGCAACATGGGCTCGACATAGTCGAAACCATACTGGCTAGGTTGGTACAACAAACCGGGGAAATGGCCGCTTATATGGTACCAGCTGGTTATCGTGCGCTTTGTGTCAGACAGAAAGAAAGTATGCAGGCGCTGCGTTGCAGCTTCGTCCAGGGTCAAAGTCAACCTCTGCTGCGCGGTGCCTCATCTAAAGTGATGCTTGCTTTTATGCCTCAAAGTCGATGCGAGAAAATCTTGAGATATTTTAATCAAGATCACCGACGTGACGAGTGGGAAAAAGAGCTCACAACCATCCGTAAACACGGATATGCCGTCAGTACTTCTGAGATTGACCCTGGTGTTTCAGGTATTAGCGCACCGGTAATGAAAGGAAGCAAACTGATTGGCGCAGTCTCGGTGATGGCTCCGGCCCACCGAGTCGAAAAGGATAAGCAGCGCATTATTTTACATGTACTGCAAGCGGCAAGGGCACTACCACCAGAAAGGTAATTCATCATGTTAAGCTTTTTCAAACGCTATAAACTCCACCACACCGTGAAACAGCCGCAGCATTACCCTTTTTCTTTTATGACAGTGTGTGAGTATTTGCCACCCATGTCTAAGGGCGCGTTTGAATTAGCTGATCAAAGTTTGGAAAATGCTAGCGATTGGCTATACCAACAGCATGATCATGAAACCGCTGAAAACTTTGGGCACTTCAACCACGACAAGCTGGAAAATGGCGAGTTTCAGGAAGCATTAAGCCTTTCGCTTTCTCGCCACTCAATTCCTGTTTTAGTCACTAACTGTACCGAGGCAATCTTGTCCATGTTACCTGTGGTCGTATCCTATCGAGACGAAGTGGGTGTCGTAAATATCGGGCATAACATGAACTTGAAGCCGACACTTGAGCCACGCTTAGGCTCTGCATTCCATTTTGCTCTTTCTCGCTATCAAAACGTACGATTGTTTTTTGCTGGCGTCAGTGAGCAAGAGACGAAGCAGGAAACATGGGAATACGCGGAAGATCAAGGTTGTGATTGGGTGACCGAGAAAGAGTTTTCTTTTCGTCATCGCAATAACGTTAAGCAACAGATCGGCAATTACCTAGACCACTGCGACCAAATAATCATTAGCATCGACCTTGGATCTCTAAAAACCAAAAACAGCCTTGATGGCGCGTCAGAAATTGATATCCAAATGGTTCTACGCACGATTAGGCAATGTTTGGTTGCAGGTAAAGTGCGAGCAATTCAGCTCGTTGGCGATCGAGATTGTCTGGTGTATTCGAGACAAACGAAAGCCATACTAGAAGAGTTATATCAGATGGCCCCACTCATCGTTCACGCTGCCTAGCGTTATAAACATTCAGAATCAGGATCGCGTCCTTCCTGATTCTGAACCAACATGCTTACTTATTATCCTTAACTAACAAATAGTTACACATATAAATCGACACACATCACACTTGCCTCTTGAACTAACCTGACACTTACGTTGTAATAAGGCCGCTAAACTTTGGTATGACATACGAAATAAAAAATAACCAAAGTTCAATAACTAAGCGGCTTCAAAACAAAAAGTACCGCAGCTATTCCAATTTCAGTGAGCACTTGCTCACGCTCGCTTGATGCCATCTTGTTCCACTTTTTTAGGACATTTGATGATGCGTCTTTGCAGTATTTTCGCTGCGGTTCTTTTTTTACCGCTAACCTCACACGCCACCACTTATGACGTAAAAGATCTATCTGAGCTAGGTCAACTTTGCTCACACAAGAATTTTAGTATCGGAAGCGATGGTACGACTTATCACTGTACAGGGAAACTAGTCCTACCCGCTGGTGACAAAATTGTTTCCTCATTACCGGACAAAGAGATAACGCTAGAAGCAGCTCATGGCATTGTGTTAGAGGGGAACAATACGATTGGTGAACCCAATAAGCGTATCTCTCTCCACGCCCTCGCTACCGGATTAACGGTTAGCAATGAGAAGGCTTCAAACCTTGACGATTACCAAAACAAACACACTGTCATCTATGGTGATCTTCTATCGGCTTACCCAACAAAGCTGCATAACATTCTCATAGACGGGAATATTAAGCTAACAGGTTCGACACTTCACATTGATGGAACGTACAACACCATTATTGGTGATATTTCGACACACAGCACGACCAATGTATTTAATACAAACATCTGTGGTAAGGTCGAATCACAAGGCGAAACACTACACCTAAAAACAAACCATCCTTTACAAGACCATTTTGTCGTCGGTGATGTTTCTGCGCACAACTCTCTGATTATAAAAGATATATCGATCTATGGTACAGCTGAATCTGTAGGATCGTCAGCTACATTAAGTGGCTCATTCTATAGTTCCACCGCAGCAATTAAATACTTCCAAACATTGAACTTCAACAACGCTCCAAATCAGCCTAGTCAAGTTTGTGGTGAAATCCAACAAACGCCAGGAAGTGCGCAAACGAAAGCACAAGACAACAAATACACGCAATACTGTGGATTGGGCGAGGCTGATTGTCACTACTCTTCCCAAGTCTGTCCAATCACCCCTCAAGATGTTCCGAATTGCAGCATGCAGCCTCCATCGGAGAACGACTTAAACCTCAGCGTCACACCATCGGACGACATGGCACTGATGTGCGGCGACGATCTTCCGCAATTTACAGTAACAACAACCAATAATGGAGAAGTTGTAAGGGCAGAAGTCAGTGCCGTCCTATCACACCCTGACTTATTCACTTTAGAGGTGGTTAAAGGTCATCAGACATTAGGAGCCAACCAATTTATATCAGACGATAATGGTGAACTTGTTGTTCGAGTGGTTCCGAATAATATTGATACGATCTCGTTAGATACCAACTACACACTAACTTTCACTATGGCAGAAGACACGAGCAAGCATCAAACTGTTCGCTTTATGTTTACGCCATTTATGTTTGAGGCCTACTCAAAGACAAAAAGCACCGCTTTAAATGAAATACGCGTTATTGCAGGTAAGCCAGAAAACGTGCATACGCGATTACTTGCTTGTGCCACCACCGGCGAACCTGTAGTAGCAAGCAACTACAATGGTACGCCTAAAGTTTTTCATCCATTGGTTCAACCATTAGGAGGAAGTGAAGGAAACTTTAGCTATTCAGCAGAATTTGAAGATGGCTTGTCTGAACATGGCCTTATCACGAACGAATCCGGCATATTTGAAGTGACATTGTCCGATCATTTTGAATGTGAGGGATTTGAAGAGTGCCCAGAAGAAGGCAAAGTGGAAGTGAAAGGAACATTTAATGTGCACTCGCGACCATGGACACTGGCTATCTGTGACAACCAACGTGCTTTGCCTTCTGGTACCTCTGAACAAGGAGAAGGGTTTCTTGCTGCCGGAGAACTTTTCTCTCTAACGGTGAAACCAATCATTTGGCAACCTGACGGCTCTATAAGTGGGTCTGTTGAATCAGCACGCTATTGTGATGCTTCTATCACCCGTAATTTTACGCTTGATGACGCTCCAGCAGCATCGGTTGTCTTGTCGAGTGAGCAACATACGCCATCAGAGACAGCGAACCAAACCTCAAAATTGCTAAAAAGTAGTGACTCACTGGCTCAGGCGCATAATTCAGCCAAGAATGATCAATTCGTCTTTAATGGATTATATTGGGAAGAAGTCGGGAGCTTGAGAGTAAAAGCAAACCTAGAAAGTAAATATCTAGGTATGACTGTAAACGAAGGCTATCGTTACGTTGGTCGTTTTTACCCAAAATATTTTCAAGTGCAAGACCAAGAATGGCACAACCCACATGGCCAAACTTTTGCTTACATGAATCAACCTTTTGAGAAAGTCACTTACGATGTTGTCGCACTCAATGCGCATAAGGAAAACGTGAAGAATTACGTCCACTTTTCGTCTAACCTTCAACAACATTTCGATTTAGGCGAGCTAAGCTCATACTCCGATCGGTTTTTGCCGCCTAAGCCTAAGAAGGTAGAATGGAAACCACTGGGTAACGCGAGTGTTGGAACGTTTGTGATCGAGAAGCCGTCGACCAATGCGACTTGTAACAATAGCCCATGTTGGAAAAAGAACACGACAGATAAACAATACCCTGATGGCCCATTTAATAAAGGGACTAACAGTGACAGCAGCAAAATAGGTATAGTCACGACTAAAGCCGTTGATGAGGTAAACTTCTTCGACGATAGCGAAGTGCTCACAAAACAACCAGACATTCGATTCGGTCGTTTGAACTTTCAAGATGTAGGTGGCAACCAAGGCATGGTGATCAAAGTGCCACTTGATGTGGAAATTTGGCAAAACGGTCGATTTACGACTAACTTCGATGACAGCTCAACAACGGCGAATGGTGAATATTACTTCAGCACGCCAATTTGGTCTCATGCGCCAGCAAACAACGCCCTGCTTTCTGGCGTTGGAACGATGAGTATTGGCAGAATGACCGATATCGTTGCAAGCCAAATTGACTCAGCGCGAGAGCAAATACAATTCCACCTAGATTTAGACAGCTCAGGCAATCGCATCCCTTGGCTGAAATACGACTGGGATAACACGACAAGTGAAGAGGAAAATCCACCTGTTACAGTTACGTTTGGTATTCACCGAGGAAACGATCGCATTATTTATCGTGGTGAACCCAATATGCTTGGCCTAAATTAACGCGAAACGGCAAACAAAAAGAGCCCCTCAATTGAGGGGCTCTTTTCATCACAAACTGATGTAATTTACTTTGCGCCACGACGCGCTTTCAGGCGCTTCACCATAGCAAGACGACGCTCTGCCGACCCTTGGTCTGTTGCCGACTGGTTCGGATTATTACGACGACCTTGACGATTCTTGAATGCTGGTTTTGAGTGCAGCTTTTCAATGTAAGATTCACGCTGTTTTGGTTCATAGCCAGCAAGCTCAATACGGCGAATTCGCTGCTGGATTAGATTTTCAACCTGAACAACCGTGAGTTCTTCATCTCGATTTACAAATGAAACGGCATGACCTTGTTTACCTGCACGGCCTGTACGACCAATTCGGTGAACGTAATCTTCCGCTAGGAAAGGCATGTCATAGTTCACAACGTGAGGTAAATCTTCAATATCTAGACCTCGAGCAGCGACATCGGTAGCCACCATGACACGTGCTTTACCGGACTTGAACTCTTCTAACGCACGACGACGAGCACTTTGAGCACGGTCACCATGACAAACCACCGCTTTGATACCATCAAGTTTCAGCTCTTTTACCACTTCGTTTGCGGTCTCTTTGTAGTTCACAAATACCAACACTTGTTTCCAGTTCTTACGACCAATCAGCTCCGAAAGCAGTTCCGTTTTTCGCTCTTGATCAACTGGATACAACACGTGAGCAACTGTCTGTGCTGTCGTATTCGCTCGCTCAACTTCAATACGCTTAGGCTTACGCAGGATATCTTTTGCTAACAGATTTAGTTGGCTCGAAGTCGTTGCTGAAAACATCATAATTTGCGGATCAGTATCCACATCTAGCATGATCTTACGTACTGCGTGAATAAAGCCCATGTCCAAGATACGGTCTGCTTCATCAAACACTAAAAACTCTAAGTGTGCGACCGAGACATTACCTTGTTCAATGTGCTCTTCCAATCGACCTGGTGTAGCCACTAGGATATCTACACCGTTTTCTAATGCCGTTACTTGAGAAGACATTTTACGGCCACCGAAAATCGCAGCCACCGACAGATTCGTGTACTTCGTGTAAGCTTTGATGTTGTCAGCAATTTGTTCAGCAAGCTCACGAGTTGGAGCCAAGATAAGTGCGCGAGCAGTCTTACGAGAAGCGCTACGGTTACTGTCTAGCAGCTGCTGAATCATAGGCAGAGAAAACGCAGCCGTTTTACCAGTACCTGTTTGTGCTGTAGCGAAAATATCATGGCCTTTGCGAGCCATTGGAATCGCCTTCTGTTGAATTGGCGTTAACTTTTCATAACCGCATTCTGCCAGTGCTTTAACCACTTCTGGCGCAAAACCTTGAGATGAAAATGACATTGAGCGTATTCCTTAAACAAACCACTAAAAATAGCTTTAAAAATTTAGCCGTGCACTATACCCGAATTTGAGTGATTTATCTCACTTTTCTCATTGAAATCCTACAAAAGAAAAAACGGTGAGCACAGATATATTAGTGGTTCACCGTTTTCGTTTAACCTTTGCGCGATTTAATGTTTGATGCCAGATAACTGAAGGAGAATTCGCTCAAGCTCATCCCATGGCAACAGCTGAGAATCTATCACTTCTAATCGTGATTCAAAGCCTTCTAAGCTGATTTCATTCACCGACACGACTCGGTTGGCAACATTAAACGCGTAACAACCTTGATCCGTATTGACCACTGCTTTAACACGCTCTGCGGTCAAGTCCGAAAGCATAGAGAAAAGCTTTTCAAAATCAAACTTATACTCTGCCCCAAACAACCACCCACAACTAAAATAACCCTGCCCTTTGTTCTCTTTGCGCACAAAGGCTTCACCAGGCGCCAATTGGAATTGAGGCTCTTGATGAGCGTGGTCATGATGATGTGACTCGATATGGGAAGAAGCGCTGCCGTAAACCCGCTCAATATCCAAGACTTCTATCGGCAACTCACCGTCATGAATAAGCTTACTGAATACTTTTGAAGGGGATTGGTCCGTCACCCAGTCATTAAACACATCAAGGTCGTGGCTGGAACATAGGTCAACCTTACTACCAATTACCACATCTGCACTGTCTAACTGGTCCACGAAGTTTTGGTTAGAAAGATACTTTTCATCACTTAAGTTACGCGGATCAACCAAGGCAATCGTCGCTTTAAGATCAACGTAAGGTTCATACTGCTGTGAGGTAAGCGTCGCGATAACCTGTTTTGGATGACCAAGGCCTGTCGGCTCAATCAATAAACGGTCCGGTTTTTGACGCAATAATGCGGTGATACCTACCGACATCGGCACACCCGCAGTGCAGCACATACAACCACCCGGCACTTCTTTAATCAGCGCGCCTTGGTCGGTCATCAATGCACCGTCGATGCCAATCTCACCAAATTCATTGACCAAAACCGCCCAGTTTTCGTTTTCCGGTTTGTTCTTCAGTAGATTTAAAATCGTGGTCGTTTTACCGACACCCAAAAATCCGGTCAGTATGTTGGTTGGTACTCGATTTGACATGCTTATCTCCGACACGTTAGTGCATTAATGCTCCAGCAAAGTATACGGAGAATGTGACTCGCTTCAACGCTTTTTATCGCGCTCATCAAGCTCATTGCGTGATGCGTGGGTATACATTTTTTGAGAATGATCAGAGTGACTTATCAACTCTGAACGCTTCATATCAGAAAGATACATACTGGTGTAAATGACGCAGGCAAAAAACGCGATAATAGCGACTACAATGGGAAGAACTCCGAGTGTGTTTTCGAATTTAAGCGCAGCGATAGCCAATGCGAAAACAACGACAGAGATAAGTGCGATAGACTTACTTTTGTTGCTTTTCATGATAACTCGCCTTTCGTAAGGGTAGCCCCTAATACCTCCTGTATTAGGGGAGTGCCAGTTTGAACAACATCCAACCTGACTATTCAATGCTACTCCTTTCGCTACTTGTGAAATTTGACAAAGCTAACATTTATTACAACATCAAACGATGAACTTATTACTAGCTTTCAGACACTTAGTGGACTGTAAAGCACTTACTAGCAAATCGACCCGCCGCTGACCAATATGTCGTTTTCATTGGCAATACAAACTTGCGCCACCAGCCTTAGCCCTTCGACTATCATCTCCAGAGACATGGAAGGCTGACTGCCATCTACTGCTTGTTCTGGCAATAATGGGATATGAACAAACCCATGACGAATAGGTTTGTCTTTTAGATAATGTTGGATCCCATAAAAAAGGTGGTTACATACAAATGTTCCGGCACTGTTGGAAATCTGGCTAGGTATCCCCTGCTTTTGCAGCGTTTGAACAATACGCTTTATCGGCAGTGTCGAGAAGTAAGCATCAGGACCATCAGCCACCACGGGTTCATCAATCGGTTGATAACCAACGTTATCTGGAATACGAAAATCATCGACATTAATTGCGACACGTTCTGGGGTTATCGCGCTACGCCCGGCCGCTTGCCCTACAGTAATTACACAGTCTGGCTGGTGCGCTTCTATTGCTTCAATAACGACTTTCACCGAGTCATATCGAACTACGGGGACTGGGCAAGTAACTATCACACCGCCTTTTATGGCCGCAGCCTCTAATTGCTTGACCGCTTCTAAGGCGGGGTTAATGGCGTCACCACCAAAAGGTTCAAAACCGGTAATCAGGACTTTCTTCATAACAGCCTTTAGGAAAAGAGTTTTACAAATTATTGCACTCCCCTTCACCCCATCCAATAGCAAAAGTATTGATGAGATAAACCAGACAACATTATGTGACTCATGTCTAACCAGAGAGTGTTTTCTGCCCCATTGAATCTAGGCAAGTTCCGGACTATCGAGACTAACTTATTGATGATTAGTGGCAGGGCAAGGTTCTCTCATTACATGACGCACGTAGAAGCTTGGTTTCCACGCTTAACTTAGGTAGAGTACGCGACCGCAATGCAATTCGAAGAGATTGAATACAATGAATATTGATAACCATGTAATCGAAACGATTGAAGAGTTGGAGGCATTTCTGCATTTAGTAGAAAGCGGCGCTCTAGGCCTTGAAGGTGTCACTGGCGTTGCGCTAGCCACCTCTAATACCGATGGCCGTCCATTTATTGCCGTATTAGGAGAAAAGCACCAATTGCTCCTTGGCCGCTGGGTTTCGCAGCACGTATATGACAATGGTAAAGACATCGTTCGTAACGGCCCAACCAGAAAACACTAAGCGCTCGACGCCACCTATAACATCACGCCGTCTTATACACCAAGCGTATGCTTTGAAAGCAATGCGCTTGGTGTACTCAAAAAATAAAAAAGAAAAGGCTAGCCTTTATTAATTTTGTCGGTATACTGCACATCAGCTCTTACGGAAAGAGCTATTAATGTAATTAAAGATCAAAGTTTCTCTCAGTTCCACATCGAATTCCTCGTTTACGTTCCTGCGACAAAATAGTTATCTCTAAAATCATATAGTAGCACTTGATATTAGCTAAAAATTCAATATTTAAAACAATCAAATATAGAGGTATCTATGTCTAATAAATTAACTGGTTCAGTAAAATGGTTCAACGAAACTAAAGGTTTTGGTTTTATTTCTCAAGACAATGGTGGTGATGACGTATTCGTTCACTTCCGTTCTATTGTTTCTGAAGGCTTCAAAACTCTTACTGAGGGCCAAAAAGTATCGTTCGTTGTTGAACAAGGTAACAAAGGTTTACAAGCTGCTGAAGTAACTGCACTGTAATTCTTTGTGTGGCATCAACGTTGTTGGTGCCACCATCCCCTTCCACTTATTACTGCCCTTACTATTCTCTATCTAAGTTTATATACCCAAATCACTTACCTC
>NZ_JADDYG010000244.1:175014-175458 GCF_015163535.1 Vibrio sp. OPT46
CGGTGATGACGTATTCGTTCACTTCCGTTCTATTGTTTCTGAAGGCTTCAAAACTCTTACTGAAGGCCAAAAAGTATCGTTCGTTGTTGAACAAGGTAACAAAGGTTTACAAGCAGCTGAAGTAACTGCACTGTAATTCTTTGTGTGGCATCAATGTTGTTGGTGCCACAACCCCCTTCCACTTGTTACTGCCCTTACTATTCTCTATCTAAGTTTATATAGCCAAATCACTTACCTCTCCCACACCATCATTAATCACTTTCAATAAAGTCACTTTGGTATACATCTTTAGGTAATCACACAACCTACCTTGCAATTCCAGTTTGGAATTAAATTAATCTCATTCATATCTGAATCACTTCGCCTCATGCTTTGCTCATAAAAATAAAGTTTATAAAATAAAAGCGATTGGCGAATATAAGAGAAAAAATGAAATTAAATATA
>NZ_JADDYG010000244.1:175468-176117 GCF_015163535.1 Vibrio sp. OPT46
TCCCACACCATCATTAATTACTTTCAATAAAGTCACTTTGGTATACATCTTTAGGTAATCACACAGCCTACCTTGCAATTCCAGTTTGGCTAAATTAATCTCATTTATATCTGAATCACTTCGCCTCATGCTTTGCTCATAAAAATAAAGTTTATAAAATAAAAGCGATTGGCGAATATAAGAGAAAAAATGAAATTAAATATATCTGCTCAATCAATAAATTCTAATAACTACGAGCACATAATCCCTAGCTAAGAGGTTGAGTCAGCACTGAAATGTCATTACATGAAGCCATTTATCGGACAACACTTCATAGGAACAGCGTCTGGAGTCACATACTTCGCGGGATTTGTTGAGTTAGAGGAACCGAATCGAAGGTCTCATTCCTTTATCAAGTTTCCAAAATGGTGAGTTCGAATTTGATGTAGTCAAACAAAAAATTTCCAGCCAGAGCGCCACGTTTACTTTAGGGACCAAAGTGCACGTGTTGGTTAAAGACGCCGATTCGAGACAAAGAAAGATCATGTTCAACTTAAAAGACGCGGAACACTCGGTAGGTTAGCCTGTTTTAGGTTACTTTCTAATCCATTAATCAAAAATAAAAAATAAGCTTTTAATACCGCAATTAACTTGTGACATTTCGCTGACA
>NZ_JADDYG010000244.1:176127-178509 GCF_015163535.1 Vibrio sp. OPT46
ATTGAGTTTGCACTGAAATGTCATTACATGAAGCCATTTATCGGACAACACTTCATAGGGACAGCGTGTGGAGTCACACACTTCGGGGTATTTGTTGAGTTAGAGGAACCGAAGGTCTCATTCCTTTATCAACTTTCCAAAATGGTGAGTTCGAATTTGATGCAGTCAAACAAAAAATTTCTAGCCAGAGCACCACGTTTACTCTAGGAGCTAAAGTGCACGTGTTGGTTAAAGACGTCGATTCGAAATAAAGAAAGATCATGTTCAACTTAAAAGATGCGGAACACGCGGTAGGTTAGCCTGTTTTAGGTTACTTTCTAATCCATTAATCAAAAATAAAAAATAAGCTTTTAATACCGCAATTAACTTGTGACATTTCGCTGACATCGACTCATTCTAAAACCCTAATATCTGACAAAGGAAACGAATCTAATTTTTGTTTCCAGACACCATCGCAGAGTGTATTTCCAGCATTCTGTTTGCCTCGAGAGGTTCTTATGACAGCCTAGGATCTCTCGAGGCTTTTTTGCATCTATTCAAACCACCTGATTCTACATCACAACTATTATCCCCTACACAAGCTGTACTTTTTAACTAGTGCACTAGATCGCGAACTCTGATTTAAGCAACTGATCACACAACCACTTCTAAATTTTGGGTATAAAAGTATCAATACTTTCGTTAACTAGGATGTAAATAATGAAAAACTCGTTTGATCTCACTATGCCCAACGAAGAAGGATACTTTGGTGAATACGGTGGTAGCTTTGTTCCACCTGAGCTTGAACAAATCATGCATGACATCAACGCAGCTTATGAGGAATGCAGCAAAGATCCTGAATTTAAAGCGGAACTCGCTCGCCTGTATAAGCACTTTGTTGGACGACCTAGCCCATTCTTCCATGCGGAAAACTTGTCTAAAAAATACGGAGCAGACATCTACCTAAAGCGCGAAGACTTAAACCATACAGGCGCACATAAAATTAACCACTGCTTAGGGGAAGCCATTCTCGCTAAAAAGATGGGTAAGAAGAAACTAATTGCAGAAACTGGCGCAGGGCAACACGGTGTTGCGCTTGCTACAGCCGCGGCATTGGTTGGTTTGAAATGCGATATTTACATGGGTGAAGTTGATATCGCCAAAGAACATCCGAATGTCGTCCGCATGAGAGTCCTTGGTGCTAATGTCATTCCTGCCACTCATGGGCGCAAAACCCTCAAAGAAGCGGTAGATTCTGCATTCGAAGCTTATCTGAAAGATCCTGATACACAGCTTTATGCGATAGGCTCTGTCGTTGGCCCTCACCCATTCCCTAAAATGGTACGAGATTTCCAATCAATTATCGGTAACGAAGCACGAGTTCAATTCAAAGAAATGACCGGCAAGTTACCCAATAATCTCGTCGCATGCGTTGGAGGTGGTTCTAACGCGATGGGGCTATTTACTGCTTTCTTAGAGGATGAACAAGTCGCCATTCACGGCGTTGAACCTGCGGGCCGCTCTTTGCAAAAGGTTGGCGAGCATGCTGCAACACTCACACTCGGTGAGCCAGGTATCATGCACGGATTTAAGTCTTACATGCTTAAAGATGCGCAAGGCGAACCTCAGGAAGTGTACTCTGTAGCAAGTGGCTTGGATTACCCATCGGTTGGGCCTCAGCATAGTTACTTAAAAGACATTGGCCGTGTCAATTACGGCTCAATCAGTGATGACGAAGCGATTGATGCCTTCTTTGAGCTGTCTCGTGAAGAGGGAATAATCCCTGCTATTGAATCCTCACACGCTGTCGCTTACGCGATTAAACTCGCGAAGCAAGGAGAAACCGGCTCGATTTTGATCAACCTATCAGGCCGTGGTGACAAAGACATTGATTTTGTCGTTGAACACTACGGCGCAAAATACGGCATTGAATCACTCATATAGCCTAACTCCGTAACCTAACCCTATATACAAAAAGCTACCTGGAACTAGGTAGCTTTTTGTTTGTGTCTTGTATTTTAAGAAGCAAGTCCTTTTATTCACCAATCCCACTATGCCTTTAAAGCATAATTCGATTAACCGATAAGAGCTGGAATGCCTGGAAGCTGACCAACAACAGCAAGGGAGCCTGCACAAACGATAAACGCAGTGCCAGGAATCAGATATTTATCTTTGCGCGATAGTTCGTTAGCACGCTCATGGTCGCCGATAAGCCCGAGGTTATCCAACAGCATCGTGATTGCCCAACCGAAGACTGGATTAACGAATGCACAGGCAAAAATACAGATACCTGCACTGAGTGAATCTTTATGCTTATGGATCATCTGCATACCCGCTTCAAGGAGTGGTAAGAATACACCCACAATCAAAGCAACGCGCAGAACAGGTTCCCACATTGCTAGA
>NZ_JADDYG010000244.1:178559-186044 GCF_015163535.1 Vibrio sp. OPT46
TCCATTGGGTAGCCAATTACCGCCGCCGCAATACACATGAAACCCGTTAACAGTGCGCCACCTGGAATAGGACGTTTGGCAATTGCGGCTGGAATCATGTACGTACCCCAAGAAGAAGCTAAATTACCGCCACCTAATAGTGAACCAACCCCCTGACGAACAGACGCTCCGACCATCGTGTCGTCGACATCCATGAGTACGCCTTTCGCTTCTTTTGGGTAGTTAAGTTCTTGAAACACACGATGGCCGAGATAATCAGGGGACCACATAGCGACTGCCAATAGAGCAAATGGAGTCACGGCAATAAAGTGCTCTAGAGTTGGCCAGCCTAGTTGCCAACCAGTATTTTCACCCCACCAGTAAAATGGACTGAAATTAGGCAGGCCCGGCTCTGTGGTAAAAGCAAACTCAGCGCCCATCAAATAAGCAACAATACCCGCGAGTGCAGAGCACAATGGGATAGCGAGCCAACGTTTATTGATCTTGGCTAAGTAAGCGTAAACCATAACGGTTAGGCCTATGACCACAAACGAAATGTAACCTTGGTCCGTACTTGCAGCCCACGCTTCCGTCTTATTAATTTGCCCGAGCAACCCAACAGCACCAAGGTAGATCAACAACCCTCCTCGAACCCCGATACCAGTCAGAGTCATGAGTTTAGAGCCACCTTTGGTTAAGGCGAGAATTAACCCAAAAACACATACCATCAAACCTAGCGCGAGAGGGTGCCCTCCTGCAGCTGCAATCATAGGAATCAGCGGTATCATTGGGCCATGGGTTCCCGCTAAGTTTGCATTCGGGTTTAGTATGGCAGAAAACAGGATGACGAACAGGGCTCCAGCGATAAGTAATTCGTAACGCACGTTTTCTGCAATGAATTCCGGAGATAAACCAAACTGAGCAGCAAAAGCGGAAACCATGGCAGTGACCATAACCACTTTACCAATGGTTGCTGCTAATGCCGGTACCCAGTCTTCGATTTCAATACTGTAATCACGTGAGGGCAAATGAATTCCCCAGCGACGGAAACTCATGACGGTTAAATCATGATTTAGAAAGTCTTCTCGGTTTTCAAATTCATGCGGTTTTTTGCGCACATCCCTGTAAAAAGTCTTACTTTTGTCAGACATTGAGTCATCCTTTTATGTTTCAACGTTGAACTACGTCAACTAGAGTTTCGCTTGGTAGACAGGCCTTCGACCAATACGAGACAACACCCACATCAAACTTCTAGGCCATACTAAGAAAGCGGCATGAACCAATTTTGATTTTGAGCTTATTAAGCATGTGTTGCTATGGGTAGGAATATTAGACATTAGTAAAAGAACAACAAAAATCTCACTTATTACACAATAATTTAACATCGAGCTGGGACGCTTGAACTTTTAAGAGTCATTTTTGAGCAGAGAGCCAAGTAGAGCGGCCAATTCCGATTTATACTTTCAAGGTAGAGAGCACTGTGCTCGCATCCATCGCAAAGTAACTATCGATATCTCTACATTGTATACTTTGTTAAACTCCGCCCTTTAATGAGTAAGGCCCTTAAAAATGATGACTGACGAAGAGAGAATCGAGCTGCAACAGAACAATCCACTGCACGGGTTAAAGCTAGAGACTATGTTGCAAGAGTTAGTAGATTTTTACGGCTGGGACATTCTAGATACAGCAATGCGTTTTAATTGCTTTAACACTAAGCCTTCGATTGCAAGTAGCGTGAAGTATTTAAAGAAAACCGAATGGGCGAGAGAAAAATTAGAAAACTTTTACCTTTATCGTTTTAAGCGCATGCCACGCGCGAGCGAAGAAGAATACAACTTACCGCCAAGAGCTCGTACGTTCCCTCATGGCCTTGAACCTAAAGAACCTATGCCACTAACCGTTGACTCTATTCTTAAGTCACAAGCTAAAGCAGCGTCTGCATTTAAAAAGCGTTCACCTCGCGGACGCCCTGCTCGTCGCCAATAACACTATCTTGAAAAGCAATAGAGCCCTACTGGTAGCTCCAGCAGGGCTCTATTGTTCTTTAAAGGAATGGCTAGAAGCGAAGACTCAAGCTAGTGAGCATTCCCTTTCTCTAACAACTCCCGTAAGTAAACTCACATGTAGTTTACGTTTTCTATTGATTACGCTTTTTCTTCTTTTTACCCGTACCTGCCGGCTTCGCTCGCGGCTTCATTGGTAAAAAGTAGGCTTCACTCTGATCGTCTTCCACTTCAAAACCGACTACGTGCTCGCGTTCAAGTTGGAACTTATTTTTCTTTTCTATCACTTTGAAATGGTGGTAGTCGTCGTAATCGATAAGAGATAATCCTAAACCTACTTCACCAGCACGACCACTACGACCGATTCGATGCATATAATCAGCAGGGCTACGCGGAAGATCGAAGTTAATCACCACTGGAAGTTTTTCAATATCAAGGCCGCGTGCTGCGATATCGGTGGCAATAAGAACTTGAATCTCGCCAGACTTAAAACCGTCAAGGACACGAGTACGAGCGCCCTGCCCTTTATCACCATGGAAAACTTCAGCGGTAATACCGCGTTTTGACAGCTTTTGAGCTAAATGGTTACAGGCATTCTTAGCATTCACAAAAATCAAAGTCTGTCGCCACTGATGCTGTTTGATTAAGTGCGCGAGTACCGCCGTCTTCTCACCTTTATTTACAATAAACACGCGCTGCACCAAAGTGCTGGCTTCTGCGCTCTGCAACTGAACTTCAACAGGATCGCGGAGCAACTGCTGAGCCAGCGTCGTGACTTTATCAGGGAAAGTAGCAGAAAATAACAGCGTCTGTTTCTTCTCTGGTAGTAACGCAAGAATCTTATTCAGTTCTTCGGTAAATCCGAGGCTCAACATTCGGTCGGCTTCGTCAAGAACAAGCGTTTTTACTTGGTCCAACTTAATCGCGTTACTGGATACCAGATCAAGTAATCGACCCGGCGTTGCAACAATGATGTCACAGCCACCACGAAGCGCCAGCATTTGTGGGTTCACCGATACACCACCAAATACGGCAACCGTTTTGATCTTATCTCGAAGATGGTATGAGTAAGATTTGACGTTGTATGCCACCTGTGATGCCAACTCACGAGTTGGAACTAAAATCAGGTGAGAAACGAAGTTACCACGGCGATTGTTTGATTCGTCTTGCTGAACAATTTTTTGCAAGATTGGCAGCGAAAAAGCAGCGGTTTTACCAGACCCCGTATTGGCACCACCAATAATATCTTTCCCTTCAAGGATATCAGGAATAGAACGGGATTGAATGGGCGTCGGTTGGCTGTATTCTAACGCTTCTAGTCGCTCGACTAAGGTTGGAATCAGGCCAAGATCGGCAAATGTCGCTTGCTGTGTTTTATCTGTCATTACGATGAGTGGCTCAGTGCTAGTAAAGGCCGTGTATCTTATGCTATTTCGCGTCTGGATGTTAGAGATAATGGCCCAAACAGAAGATTGGTGAAAGAAGCACTATAGGGTTCAGGAACTTCCTTTCACTAACATGAGTTAATGATTTCGATAACCAATACTCTACGACCAAGATGGTAGAGCTCACGACAAGCAAAGGGAAAAGGAGTCAGGCATTCTGACTCCTGTAAAACAAAACACATTGTATTTTGGGGAAAGAGATTACAAAGGCAGGCCACATCCGAATCAAAGGCTTAACCACACTATTTAAGCTCTGCGGTTTTAAGAACTTAATATAGCTTGAGAAAATACTATAGCTTGCAGGTGGGCAAAGTTACTTAGAACTTCTACTTAAATTAGTAATGTACGAGTAACTTCAAGTATAGAAAATTACTTAATTCAGTGTCCAAAATTGCTGGTTCGGATCTAGTAAGACAAACGGATTCCCTAAGTTTTTGGGGCTCTTGCTTTAAACGATAATGGAGTACTGTCGAGCTAGAACGTATCTACTCTTCGTGGTTAGTCACAATACATGCTTGTGCAAGCTGTTGATATTCAACTTGCATGGTTATTAGAAAGTCATCTGCATTTTCAAACCTCGCGATTGGCACTCCCAATACAACATCACAGTTAAAAGGAACAAGCATCGCTGTTCCTTTAGGGAGCGCTCGACCTAATCCGCGCATCACCACCGGAATGACAGGACAAGTTTTATGTTCATTAACTAAGTGATAAATCCCTTTCTTTAACCCGCTCATAGTTTCAGGTTCACCGCGACTACCTTCAGGAAAGATAATCAAGATATCTCCTTGATTAAGTGCCTTATGGCACTCATCAAATACAGTATGCCGCTCGCTTTTACTCGGTGAACGATGGATGGGAATAATGCCCAAAATATTGAGTGATAACCATGCTGATACTTTGTTTTTGAGAAAGTAATCGGCTGCTGCCACAGGACGCACCTTATGTACCATACTGATAGGAAAGAGTGCCAGTAATACCAAAGTATCGAGATGACTATTGTGGTTAGCCGCGACCACCATAGGACCATTGCTTGGCAGATTTTGCCGATTAATGATGTTGAGCCCCAAACCAACAAACACCAGTGGTTTCACAAACAGCAAGACGAACAAAACTTTTAAAATTTTCATATCGTCTTCTTAGTAGTAGAGGTAATAAATATAGTGGAAGAATAAGGGGGCGGTGAACATCAGGCTATCAATACGATCTAAAATGCCGCCATGGCCGGGGATAAACTGGCTGGTATCCTTAATTTGTAAGTCACGTTTAACCGATGAAATTACCAAATCGCCAATAAAGCCACTCAAGGCGATAATCATCCCTGCAACTAAACCTTGAACTGAAGTTAATGGTGTCAGGTAAGGTGCCACAAAATAGCTAGTGATGATGATGGTTGCCGCACCACCAATAAAGCCTTCCCATGTTTTGTTTGGACTGACTTTCGGTACGATTTTGTGTTTACCGAAGCTCTTACCCCATACGTATTGACAAACATCACTAAACTGAGTGAATACCAATAAGAACAGTAGCATTCCCATTGAACCGGTCTCTGGATTCTTGCTGGGCAATACCAATAAATATGCCATATGACTAACACAAAATACCGTCAGCATTAGCGCCCAGTGAATGATACCTGCTGAGCGAATGAAACCTTTGGTATCACCAATCAGCACCGCGACCATTGGAAGATAGAGGAAGGTGAAGACAGGAATAAAGATGATATACATGCCATACCAACCGATTGATAACCAGTAGTATTGAAACGGGATCGAAAGGTAAGCCCAGAAGATCACACGTCGATCTGTCATGCGCGTTGGTACTACAGAGAGAAACTCTTTCAGCGCCATAAAACTCAAAAAGGCGACAGAAATCAGCGTGTATTGAGTGGGCAGATAGAGCACAACAAAGACGATTCCGATCATCCACCACCAAGAACGAATGCGAAGTTTAAGCTCGTGGTAATCCTTATTAAGATTATGGCGTGACAAATACAGGTAAACCAAAGTGCCAATCACTAGTACGAGTGTGATGGCGGCCATCATGTATAACGAATGCGTAGGGATATTAATCATGGTTAGTTTCACCTACCGCCTTATCGATTGTCTCGTTGGCTGTTAGAGACTTAGAATGCTTGGCCTGATGATTTTTTTCATGGTTCAATAATAAGTTAGCGAGTTCTTTTTTAGCATTAAAAATACATACCAAACGACGCCAACAAGTTACAGCACAGCCAATTACCATGATTGCAAGCGATATGTCCATCAAATAAATGCCAAGTGATAACGTAAACCAATGGTTAATCGCCATTACTAAAAGAGTTACTGTGAGTAGGGCCATTCGATGCTGCTTAGCCATTGGTCCTCGAAAGTCGGCCGAGCAGTCCATGCTAACACCCAAAACGCGAATGTAAGCTGAGAGTACCGCTAATAGTGCCGCAATCCAAGCTAGAGGCATAGAAAATGCTGAATGAGCAACGAAACCAGCAGCGATAATCAACAGCGGATCGGCAATACGGTCTGGAACATCGTTAAACAACTCACCAGCAGGGGTTTTCTTCCCACCTTCTACAGCGACCATTCCGTCAAATAGATTGCACAATAACCGCATTTGAACCATCAGAGCGAACAGCACTAACCAAATTGGCGTAGGCCAGAAGCGATAACTAGCTGCAAAAGCAAGGCCAATAGCGGCAAAGAGGATGCTCATCAGTGAGATTTGGTTAGGGGTAATGTTTTTTTGGCTCAGCCAAATAGCAATTCGTTTGATAACTGAGATTTTACGCACTGCAAGAGGGCGTCGATTAGACTCGTTTTTGGATTCCATGCAGTCCATGTCCTTAAATAAGTTTTGTCGCTGTTACAGCAATTGCACATATAATTATCGGTTGACCTAAGAAAGCAGCAGCAAACAACGCGGCCTCACCATGTGCGCTCTGGAGTATAAATTTGAACATGTCAGAGCGAACATTCCCAAACCAATACACTAGGTGGTAATCATCTTTAAACACTAGGTCACTGGCAGCAATACTCGCCGATACAACAAACGTTAAAGCTCCTGCACCTTTAAAGTTTGCAACCCTAGATTTCGGGCTAAAACCCGGTTGCATTGCTTTAAATGAGTTAAGCGAGTATTTTTTCCGTTCATGTTGATACGAGCGCCATTCACAAACGCATGTTTGAGTGCTTTCCCGTTCTGATCTGTCCCATTGAATGCGACAATGATTTTTCCTCTGCTCTCAACAAGATCCGCCTTAATGTTCATATCCCCGAATTGCTTAGCAATAGACGCGGCGTCAAACATCGGCTCTGTGTGGTTGAACCATGATTTTGCTGCATTAATACTCGCAACCAGAATCGAGCCAAACGTTATGCAATATCTTGTGCGCATCTTCTAAATCAGTAATAAGTATATGTTGATGATTTTTAGTCATTTCATCTTCAAGTGAACACTGTTGCCCGGTAGAATCGCTCAGAATTTGAGGCGTTTTTAAACCTTGAGAGATTTGACCTAATCCAGCCTCTTGTCTATCTCTAAGAACCCTCTCTCTAATTTCTGTCCTTCGCTTTTCATCGCTCGCGGTATACCTCAACTCTTCCCTCTTCCTGCGCTCTCGACGTTGGCGAGCTACTCGTTCTCTAGTTGTTTCTTGTCTTTCTTTTTGGGCTACGGAGCGGATTCATATCTCATGGGAGTCGGTTTTACTGATAAATAAAAAGGATAATAACAATATTTTCAGTTATTTATCATCCTCAAAAAGATTACCTGATGATTTAACCAGTTAAATAGACAATTTGACAGACCAAACAGGCACAATGAAGGCTCAATAGTGTTGGGTTACATTCTATCGGATAACTTTTCGTAGGGTAAAATGAACGACACAGATCTTCTAGAGTGTTTGGTCTAGCGAGTTTTGGGGCACTTTTGCGTTAGAAGTTGCCCACGGTAAAATTTCTGGACAAAATGTATGGTACGCCCCGTTTTGCAAGTGAAAAATCCAAATAACGGCGTTGGTTTGCGCTAATGTATTCAGAGTCTAATTGGGACACTGATTAGTTAGC
>NZ_JADDYG010000245.1:0-1639 GCF_015163535.1 Vibrio sp. OPT46
AGTACTTTGTTTTTATATCCAGCAACAATTGGCCCATCGCTACTAAACGTAAATTCTTCCCAATTGTTATCCAAAGGAAAGTTTTGATTCATTAAGTACTCGAAATGCGCAACCCTTGGTAAGGTATAATGGTAGATCTTGCCGTTTGCAGACTTTACAGTACCTTGGAATGACTGATACGCATCATTTAAAGCCGCTTTAGCCGAAGCGTCTGCGAGTTCACTTATATTTAGTAGTTCAGAAGGTAGGAACCCTTGTGATTCCAAGTATTGTGGGATTTCACCACCAAGGCGATATCGAAGGTAGTCCGGATTAAGTTCGAATTTACCCTGTAGATCTGCAGCAATTGACTGAACTAGCTTTGCTAAATGTTGAATACCTTCAATATCTTTTTTAACATTCAACTCCCTCATTATCTGTTGTAAAGACAACCTTAAATATTGCGACGAACGTAGGTTAGGTACTTTGTAGAGGGCTTCTTTTTGAAATACAGAGTGTTGAATGTTAGTTACCCAAATAGTAGACATCTCCAAATCAGAATAGGAACTAAACTCCTTCACCTTGCCATCGACACAAGAGAATCCACTCCTAGGTTTTTTTTCATCGTTGAATATCGCTACGCCATATGTGTTCATTAATATCCTATCCTTCTAAACTAGAGATATGGTTGTTCACTATTTCTGGCCAATTATTTGGGTCATAGAAATCAGAAAAGAAGTCTTGGTTCCTACTCCACTCCTCTATTTCTCGAGAAAAGGAACTTGGAGTAAATAGCAACCTTAAATGAGGGTACTTTAACTGACGTTCGGAATACTCTTTGTCGTTCATAGCACGAAAGTCTTCTGCTAGTGCCCTAATATTGGTTATTTTGTACACTTGACTTACTTGCTGCGCCGTAGCAGAAAGGAGCTCAATCCAGAGCCCTGTATCACGTGCAATACGCAGAAGCGTAGTACCGCATTTTTCTGGACCTTGGATTTTTGCTAAGTAATTTGCAACCCAAGATATTCGAACGTAAGCATTGAGCTCCTCCTGGGTCAAAGAGGGACAAAAAACTAAAGTGGCAAGTTTATTATCTGCAACAAAACCCAGATGTTCACACATATGACATAGAGGGCATTTACACTCAAAGTTAATGATTTCGTTATGTTTGTGATTCCCATCCTTGTGATGAACATGTTGATACTTTTCTGAACGAAAATGGCAATCAGTACAGCGATAGTCAACATCTGATAAAAACTCCACCCTTTTTAGTTGAAAGTCTTTATCATCAGATGGTTCTGGTGGTTCTGATAAACGCCATTGATGGCTTCTACTAACACCTATGAACATTACTCACCTATATATGTCATTTGTGGATATTTTACAATACCACAATTATCATAATAATTTGGATGATTAACAAGGAATAATTTGGAGAGGCGTTAACGTAGCGCTTATACCAAGGTCGAACTGAGTTCTTTTCCGATTGATATCTTTATAACGTTGGCTGGTGAACAGTAGAGGTTGGCGAGCGATTATGAGTAAAGATGTGGCTTCTTTCTTTTTCTGTTGCTTATAAATGCTGATGTTTCGGGTTATCGATTTATGCTACGCCATAGCTGTTTAATAGTGGCATTTGTATGATGCTTGCGGTTAG
>NZ_JADDYG010000246.1:0-1296 GCF_015163535.1 Vibrio sp. OPT46
TACCACCAGAGCTAAGCAGCAATGATCGTGGCTTTAGAAATAAAGTAATTCATAAAGGTTACATTCCATCCGTAGACGAAGCTATCGGGTTTGGAAAGGTTGTTTACAACCATATAATGGCGGTTATATCAGAACTTGAAGTTAAATATGGTCGTCAAAAACTGTATGAGTTTTACTCGAGTCAACTTCCACAAGGTGGTTCTAGTTGGGTTGTCAATGAATCTGCCAAGTCTATGAATCTATCTCAAACATCTGGAGGCACCTCAGTGGTTGATTTTGATACTATGTTGCAGAGGTTTAGTCGATAGAAAATTATAACAAACTGTTTAAGAGTGATTCGCAACGCGTGGCATTTTTACTATGCGTTGGTTTTGGTGTTTAAGGTTGTATGCGGCGGCATTTGTATTGCGTTGCTCACACCTTAACAGGGCGTTATATTTTCCAGCTTCAGCGGGATCAAAGAGGTTTATTTAGTGAGAAGAACGATTCTCCGTGCATTTTTCGACTCAAGTAGAGCAATGCAGAATGTGTATATTGGGTTAATACTGTTCTTCTTAAGTTTGTTAAGAATTACACTTGAAGTATATCCACTAAAAGAGTCTGTCGGACAGTCTGTAACTTACCCTCTGTGGGAGTACTTTTCGGGAAACCTGTTACCTGAGATGTCAGGGATGGTTATAGAGGTATTATTATTCCTTTTTGTGATCGACGTTATCCGTGAATTTGAGAGAACGAAGCTTGAACAAGAAGTCGAAACTGAAAAGGTTAGACTTAAGAAAGAGCAAGAGAATAATGAGCTACTCAGAAAAATACAGATTGAACGCCGTTTAAGGCATCAACTCAGGGTTCTCGTAAGACGTATCTTCGAAGATATAGAAATTGTACATGAAGAGACTTGCGCAGAGTTCAAGTTTCATGCTGATCGATATATAGAAAATCAAACCCTATTTGTTTCTCTTAGCTCCAAGGTATCTGAGGAAACTGCTGATAGTAACTTCTATGAAGAGGCAAAGAACCTTGCAAGCTTTGAACTTGAACTTTTGATGGCAGTTACTCAATTATGTACCGAATTAAGTGACAAGCATATGAAGACATGGATGAACATTCTGTTCTTTCTTAAGCAGTTATCAATTGGTCAAAAAGTTGATGAGAGTACACTTGCGCTAATAAAAAATATTGCTGATTTCGAAAAATGGAGTCGAGCAGAGGGTTTTGATAAAAAAATATAACAATCTGTTTAAGAGTGATTCGCAACGCGTGGCATTTTTACTATGCGTTGATTTTAGTGATTAAGGT
>NZ_JADDYG010000247.1:0-328 GCF_015163535.1 Vibrio sp. OPT46
TTGCCCGCAATTGGCGTTTGTCTGTTCAAACTCATAAATATTTGAGTATTGCTTAGACGAGAGACTCGTCATCATTCGAGGTAGCTTTTCTATCTAATCCCGGTTTCGCGAGTAATGCCGTTGGTAGCTTTGCTATCGAAACATTGTCGATATATCTAAGCAATTTATAGCGTTGTAAAAGCTAAGCAGTGTTGGCTGTTGTGGTGTAGTGCTATCTTTGGTTCGACAATCGTTTCGCATTTAATTGATGCCACCAATCTGGCGGCATCAAAATGAAGCTCTGTTGGCTGGAGTTTCACGCTGAGATAAAACGTTTAGAAGCTAACGC
>NZ_JADDYG010000248.1:0-337 GCF_015163535.1 Vibrio sp. OPT46
TTCGATATGCTACAAGCTGAGAATGACAACTTCGTATGGCACTGTGCACTGTCTGATCCACTTCCAGAAGATAACTGGGATGGTTACACTGGCTTTATTCACAACGTTCTTTACGAGAACTACCTACGTGATCACGAAGCGCCAGAAGACTGTGAATACTACATGTGTGGTCCACCTATGATGAACGCTGCTGTAATCGGCATGCTAAAAGATCTAGGTGTAGAGGATGAAAACATCCTACTAGATGACTTCGGTGGTTAATTCCTCCAAGTGATTGAATCTATGGCTAGCTCTCCAAGAGAGCTAGCCATTATTTTTTATAGACATAAAACTGATA
>NZ_JADDYG010000024.1:0-1048 GCF_015163535.1 Vibrio sp. OPT46
AATGTGTTCGGAAAGCTTAACTCACAGTTTCATAACTCGTTTGGGGTACAGGATGTCATTAAACTAGATCAAATTGAACAGCTAGATGATGCGGATAAGAAAGCTCAAATGAGTGAATTAATCACAGCCCTATCTACAAGAAGAGTGGATACTCAACCAGTTATTGCGAAGAAAGTAAAGAGGTTAACTATCTAATGGGAGCTCTTTCATTTTTAGCGAATCTAATCGCCTATAAACCCTATGAGATTTGTCAATTAGAAACAACATCAAGCATTGACCCTCACTCACTGCTAACTCACGATGGTTCAATGGTTACCCTACTAAAGTTGAACGGGGCTTACAGGTTCTACTCAAATAAGCAGGAGCTTGCCATACTTGACTTTATGGCAAGTAGAGCTCGACAAAATTTTACAGACAGTGGAAACAGAATAGATTTTGTTATCGATATTGATTCAAGTCGTTCTGAGAGCTTTGTGAACAAGTGTCTTAATACAGTGGACTCTGTATCAAAAACGATGGGCTACCAAAATGAGAAGTTAAACAAGACTGAAAAGAGCCTCATTTCTCAGCTAATTAAGCCAGAGATGACCTATATTGTATTGACTACGACACCCCAAACTCTTGATAGACCAAACATCAAAGAGGGTAATGAAAATAGAAAAAAATTGGCAGATGAATATGGTCACAGTTTAAGCAGTAGCTCTAAGACCCAGAATCACTGGGTAGAAACGATGCAGATTTACGACCAGCATCGTTCTTTTGTTACAGAAATGACTAATATTTTTTCTGAGTACGTTCTATTCGAAAAACTAGAGTCTCATCGTGCATTAAAGGAAATCAGAGATCTTCTATACCGAGACTTTGAAAACCAGGACCGTTGGAAACCATCCACACGACAAGAATCATCTCCTAAAATAATGAGCAATCATACCTACAAGGTTGATACTGATGAGATTGGGCATAGCTCCATACATTCGCAGATAGTAGAACAGCCTTTTGAGGATGCTAAAAGACCTGACTTTAAGTTTTTCAATGGTCACTGCTATAC
>NZ_JADDYG010000249.1:0-2255 GCF_015163535.1 Vibrio sp. OPT46
CAAAGCTGTTTTAATATGGTATATTGTGACAGCAAAACAAAAAGCAGTCAACTATCATATATAATAAACCCCGGAAAATATCCAGGGTTTATCAATTAGTTATATTTCAGTTTCTAGAGATTACATTGGTGAGGTTTTTCGAGATTAGAAACCGTTAGTGGCGTTAATTCATCGCTAAAGCAATGGTACTCATCAACGAAGTTCTTTTCACACATACGGTAGGCAAAGAGCTCATTACCCACATTTGGAAGCATAAGTTTTCCATTTGTAGTGTCTGTAACTAATTCAGCACCTGCCACATCTAATGAATCAAGGCTTGAAACTTTATAAACTTCTATTTTGGTGTTATCGCTAGTGACATGATCATTTAACTTAAACTCCCCCATTGAACAAACATCAATAGAACCACCGAGAGTATCTAAGTAAAACTCTACATCACACTCACCAGCTAGTGGACTTTTTAACGCTACCCCTTCCTCTGACAACTTTCTCATTTGAAGCATTGCCTCATATGCATTCAAAACACCATAGCCGCAATATCCATTGTCACAAGAATAATTAAGAAAACCACTTCCCGCTTCACCGACCATTGGTTTGCCTGTCGATTGTTTAAGAATGGTAATGATTTCTGTAGGAGTTAAATCGGGATTTTCGTTGAGCATTAGTGCAATTGTGCCCGTTACTAGAGGTGTCGAAAGACTCGTTCCAGCCGTTTCGGTGTAGTCCAAAGCTCCATCATTATTCGAATCAACGATTGTCGGCAATGAGAGGCGGTCACCATAAGCAACAATGTCTACGTTAACATCAAAGTTAGAAAACCCAGACTTATATCCATCTAATTGGTTTGAGCCTACTCCGATCACACCGGGACAATCTTTTGGTAAGCCTGTTTCATAATTAACGCCTCGATTCCCTTGCGCTGCCACAAAAGTAATCCCCTTATCTTGCGCTACTCGAATCGCGTCTTGAACGTCACCACCACACATTGTGTTCCGCAACGTTAACGACATATTTATAACATCAACTGGCTCTGAAATTAGCGGTACACCAGGAACCTCTTGTCCACTCAGCCACTTGATTGCAGCAGTTAAGTCTTCAACTTTTGCTTCACTACATTTCAGTGCTCGAGCTGCAACCAATTCAACATCAGCTACACCTTTTACGCCATCCCCTTGAGGGTTGGCACCAATTAGTGATGCAACCATATTGCCATGACCTATATCGCAGTGTTCACCACGGTCAGATATCGGTGTGTCAAAATTTGCTGTGTAACCTTCAGTTCCGATAAAACTATATCCATCAACAAAAGGAAGCTCTGGAGTATTTAAAAAGCCTCCATCTATAACACCCACACGTGTCACGTTATTGGTTTTTGCAGTATCTCTGGCCTTAGAAATACTATTCGCCCCTTTAAGTATGTCTTGGTCTGCCCAATAGGTATTTAACTGTGACTGGTGGTAACCAGTTGAGTCTGACATCGCTAAAGGATCGACTCCTTTAAATAAGATAGGTTCTGCAATATTCGCATGAGCATAACCGTTAAAAACTGCAGCGCTAATTAGTAGAGATAGGGTGATTTTGTTCATTCTATTTGTCCTTAAATGCTGCAATTGCCGTAAGTAGGGTCAGTTAAATTTTCAACAAACTGAAATTCAGGGTTGAACTTGAAAACTGACAGTTCAGTAAACTGACCGTAGTTCACATTGCCTTTAAAGAATGAATAGCCTGTCGAAGAGGCATTGAAATCCACTGCTGGGAGTACACTCAGGCTATTCTCTTTTGCGGCAATCTTGTTCAGATGATCTATGTATTGTTTAGCGCTTGCGTTTAGTTCAGATTCAAAACTTGATAATGGATTAACAAGTAGAGTCTCTATACCACCATTATGCACCTTGCTTACTGCCAACTTGATGTCGTTTAGTTTGTCCAGGTATACCTGCTCATCAAATTCGGGTGTAAATGGGAGCTGACCATGACCCATCAATAAAAAAACCTTTTCATAAGCATGTTGGAGTGATTTTAGCTCCGAAAACTGCTTAATCTCTTCACTGTTATCGATGTACGTTGAAGCGACTTCAAGACGCTCATTAAGACTTGTGTTAACAATATCAAGGCTAAAGTTCGTAGATATTTGCTCGCTGCCATCTTCAAGTGTCAGTGTGAGGCTCAAATCACCTGAAGACTTAAGTAATTCATCTGCTGAAAGAATTAAATTCGATTTATTTACAGACCAATGAATATTTTTTTCATATTCA
>NZ_JADDYG010000250.1:0-6737 GCF_015163535.1 Vibrio sp. OPT46
AGAGCTGTTATTGTCCGTGATAGTCACGGTCACGCTATTGCCTGCTTCCGCACTGAAGCCAGCGATCAGTACGTCGTTGTCTTCTGCCGCATTGACGACCCCATCAGTTTCAATCGGCGTATTGATGATTACAGCAGATGGGTCTGCATTGTCCAGAGTAATACTCTGGGTGGCTGCGGTAGAAGTATTACCTGCTATATCTGCTTGGGTTGCAGACACAGTCAGGGTGCCGTTGTTAAACGCACTTACATCAAGCTCACTGCCGCTCAACGTCCAGTTGCCTGAGTTATCGGCCGTCACCGTACGACTGACAGAACTGTTATTGTCCGTGATAGTCACGGTCACGCTGTTGCCTACTTCCGCGCCGGAGCCAGCAATCAGTACGTCGTTGTCTTCTGCCGCATTGACAATACCATCGGTTTCAATCGGCGTGGTGATGGTCACTGCTGATGGGGCTGCATTGTCTAGGGTAACACTCTGGCTAGCTGCGGTGGAGATATTACCTGCTATATCTGCTTGGGTTGCAGACACCGTCAGGGTGCCATTGTTCAGGCCACTGACATCCAGCTCGCTGCCGCTCAGCGTCCAGTTGCCTGAGTTGTCGGCCGTCACCGTACGACTGACAGAGCTGTTATTGTCTGTGATAGTCACGGTCACGCTGTTGCCTGCTTCCGCGCCGGAGCCAGCGATCAACACATCGTTGTCTTCTGCAGCGTTGACGATACTGTCAGCCTCAATCGGCGTGGTAATGCTCACTACGGATGGTGCTATTGTATCAATGGTGACACTTAACGCGTTGGATGCCGAGCTAACATTATCATCGCTATCAGACGCTTTAGCACTTATTGCATGTGTAATACCAGACGCCAACTCATTGGTTGTTATCTGCCAGTTTCCTCCAGTAGCAGTGCCTGTGCCAATAACCGTTGCACCTCCACCGACTTGATCACTGTATAAAGTAACGATCGATCCACTCTCAGAAGTCCCACTAAACGTTGGTGTAGTGTCACTGGTAATATTATCAGTATTTAATGACCCGGTATCCGAACTAGCATCTAAATCGGGTGTAGATGGCGCATTTGGCGTAGTATCGACTGTCGTAAAGTTAAATGTGGCATCATCGCTGATCCCAGCGAAGCTATTATTTGCGCTGTCAGCCACGGCACTGGATTCAATATGAATGGCGTAGGTCCGGTTCCCTGCCAGATCACTGGTTGGGTTTAAGTAAACTTTATTGTTGGTAACACTGATGCGACCAGCGCCTGGTGATGTTGTTTTGCCATCGCTTTCGGTGGCAACATTAAATACTTCAAAGTCGCGACTGTCGGTAACATTACGAATGGTAATATTGCCGCTCTTCAGCTCAATATTTTCATCGAAGGCAATCTCGATGTTGTTGCTAACAGAAACATTGGTTGCATCATCAGTGGGGGTTGAGCTCGCACTGACAAAAGTAGGCGCGGTAGAGTCTGAAACCGCAGCTTCATCAATCTTGATACTTCTGATAAGATAACGAGAGTCAGCACCCGGACTTCGGGTAAACGCCATAGTCACTGTATCAACGTCCTGCCATGCCGAATCATTAAAATCTGTACCACGGGTCAGGGTAAACAAGTCCTGTAACCCTGAGTTTGCTTCACCACCTTTTGGCAAGGTGACAGTTTCGGTCACTGTTTGAGTATCATTAGAGAAGCCAGTTAACACAAGTTGATACGTTTTATCTGAGTCTCGCGCCGACCCCTGCATAAAGGTAATTTCGTCGAAACTGAAGTTAGTACTTGATTTCTCAAAAAAGCGGAAGCCACGATTGTTGAACTCATTAATCATGGTATTTGAGTAAAGAACACCAGCTACAAATCCGAGGTCATTTAGGCCAGTAAACGGAGTGCTATCAGTGCTATTGCCGGCATCTAATACCATAGACACAGCACCTGCATTGGTAAGAGTGACCGAGGGCATACCCCCAGTGACGCCGGTCTCCACCTCACTAAAACTGGAACCTGAACCATTAGAGTAGTTAATCGTTTGCTGTGCAGCCCAGGCTTCACCGGAAAAAAACGCTGAGGACACCCATGCTGTTGTAATTGCGATCGCTACCTGACGACGTAATCTCATTTTCCTCTCCTGAAGATGACGGCCTTATCAACATAGCCGGGTTATCATAATCAACTTAAATGTTTAATTTTTTTATAGGAAAGGATTAGCGATAGTTTCAGCCAATTCTTTCTTGGTTGATTAGCTGCGTGGTGGGTATACTCCCGCAGTGGCAATTAACCAATTAATCGGCAATACCGGGCTCAAAATATTAAGTGGCATTGAACCGCCTGTTTCAGTCACAGCTACAGTACCTCCGCCCGAGCCACCATCAGACACACTTAAGCCTTCGATCTCGGTCAAATCTGGTTGCTGAAACGTCGGTTTATAGAACCCGGGGGTAGAGTTTTGCGCTATATACGAATTACTATCGGGTACCTGTGTATTTGCAGCATTGGTAGCAACCTTCATCCTGCCTGTTACAGGTGCAGAAGTGCCAAGAGGGGTAAAAATTGCCGTATGTAAGTGTGCTGGCATTTGAGTTATATCAATAGTTACCAGTTCAGTACCCAATCTTTCTCCCTGATGATAATCCATCCCCCCAGGTCGTGTGCCTACACCAACTGGACTGCGGCCACGCAAATCAGGTAAACCAAAGGTAGTTCGGGCGTCACCTCCGTATAGAGTGCTAACTAGAGAGAAGAGCGCTGGATTATCTTCAATTGCCTGCATTTGCCCCGAGCACATTGCCCAATTTCTAATTGCAAAATTGCCACCAAATGCGGTTAGTGTCCCAAGATACGGTTCTGTAGCCATACTGTTCTTCCTTTCAACGTATACACTTAAGTTAAAACCAGCCCATAACGAAATTGGTGTGGTTGGTTAAAACTTTCCAATCTCGCATTACTAAATACCGTTACGGGCTTCATCACTGCCGCAAAGAGCCGTATTGAGATATTTATTTACTCACAAGCAGAAGCGTGCTGGAGCAATGACATCCCAGCATCTAGCCCAGCCATTTGCGCATAGCGATAACCCGAAAACACGCCTTGCGGTGTAGCAATAACATCTATTGATATGGCGCTATCTAACGTTTTCACTTGTAACCCATGTTGTGGGCTGATCTCGAGAATTCTCCCCGCCTCAACACCGACTAAAGAAGTCTCCATTGCGCTTGCTTGCAAAACATTGGCGACACCACTTGGCAAGCTCAACATCGCACCACCGAAGTCATGATTGCCTGCTCGCACTAAGTTGACGATTTCGCGACTCGTTTGCACGTTCCAACGAAGGTGCAGATCATGTTGGTTTACTGCTCGTGCCACTTCGTTGGGGTTTGATACTTGTTCACGCCAAACCAGCCCTTGCTTTTGTTGCGCGATGAGGAAGTCATACATCAGCTTAGCCGTCATTTGTGACGCTTTTTGCTGAGCACTGGTTAAGGTCTCAAACGGGTGAAATGGTACCTCTAACTCCATTCCTATAGCGCCGGAATCAGCCGATGCCTCAAGACGATGCAGGGTGAGGCTAAAGGTGTCTAAACCCTCTCTTAATTGCCAATAGAGAGGCATCGGGCCTCGATACTCGGGCAGCTTTCCCGGATGAATGTTGTACAAGTTTCCGTTGAAAAACTGACACAGCGAGGAATGAACTATGTGCCTGAACAAATAGATAACGCCATCCGTGACTCGCCAAACATCGAGTTGCGCTATCAAAGCACTGCTGTCATTGGCGGTATACTGAGCAATATGAATCGATTGAGCGCTCAGATAGCTCTGTAGCTGCTGTAAGTCAGGATTTAGTTCTCCTTCCGGTACTACCACGCCCGCCAATTTATGCTGTTGTGCCAACAACTGAATGATGGGCAAGGCGTAACAACTTCCTGTAAAAACGACGTATTTTTGCTGCATATCGAAATCATCCATGGGTGGCGACAAAACCTGGCAATCCGGTTAACTGATAATAGAAACTGACCTTATCCCCTCCCTTCGCTTCAAAGTAATGGTGTTCAACAGCTTTGGGCTTGGCATCCACATAAAAAGTCATGTCGGGTTTAGGATGGGTAATACCAGAGTCGTATTGTCCGACCATCGCATCTCCGTAAGTATCGATATGGCTGTAAATGGCGAGGATACGTTTTGCCATATCTGGCACATCTTTCGGCAGCTCAATGGTGTTGCCTTGCAGCATTTTTATTCCACCATCTAGCTCAAAAATCTCGCTTCTGAGCAACATGGCTTTATTGACGTTAAGAATTTCTCCCAGATCAATTCGATCATCGATCGCTTCCGGCTGGCAATGGTTGGAATGTGCATACTCTGCTTTTTCCCATTGTTGATTAAATTCCGTCTCCCCGATGACCATCATGGCGCGCACAGATACCTGATTGGGGATCATTTCGCCTTGAATATGTAAATATTGAACCAAATGTTTCGCGATGCTGAGGAACCCTTCCCGACTAAAGCCATGCTGCATCGCTTCAAGTATCAGGAGATCAAACGTTTGAGTTGGCGAAAATTGGGTAGCATCTTCTTCCACTAAGGCTTCAATGTAGTCTGCGATATCGAGATCCGCGATCAATTGATTGAGTGCTTTAATGGCTCCGGGGTGAATATCTACTAGTGTCACCTGAAGCTGCTCTGCGCTAATTCGATCACTTTGTTTGTAGTGAGCAAGTAAAGGCAGCAGCAATGGTGCAAAGGGGCCGCAAGCTGGATAAAGCACTTTAACCTGTGACTTGTTGGCAAGCATATGTTGGATAGCTTTGTTTATACCACACGCAAAGCCTTTAATTCGGTACACATCTTTGATGGTGTGTTTACAGTTAAGTGGGGACATCACCAGCCCAGACGTGGAAATGTACTGTCGGGTCAGTTCCTCTTGAGTGAGTTTAGCCAGAGAAAGAGATTGGCAAGCGTTGCCATACATGGTCTGAAAGGCTTGCACCAGTGTTCGGTGCTCAACTTTCGTCTCCTTCAATACGAGCTCAACTGCCGCAGCGAAACTCTCTTTCAGTTGTCGTCGGCGTTCAGCCGTGCTGAGTTGGGTTTGGAGCATAGCCTCAAGTTGAGTCCGTAATGAGTACTTAAGCAGCTCATCCATTTCGGGTTCAGCAAAACCAAACTGTTGAGTTTGTTGCTGCACTTCTTCAACACCGATCGTCTCACGAGATTGAGGACGTTGCTGGTAGAATTCTATAGGTGAGCCCTTTTGCATAATTCATGAACCTCAATTGCCGCTTTAGCAGTAGTGAATGATGTAAACAAGCCTGTACTTGAGAAAAACATACGCCATAAGCTCGGCGTTATAATATCTGAGCTCACGGATCTAATTTCATAAACCGTACTGACAAAATTGGGCAGAAAAATTGAGATAAAAACAGTTCCAATCCTGTAAATTCAGAGAGTAGTAAATAGTTAGGGTAATAGGCCTTTCGATATGATTCTTCTAAGGCAAGCGCTTGCCAATCCCCTCGATGACAAGATCGTTTGACATATGGCAGCCACGCAGTCTCCTTAATAGAGGTAAGCGCGGCACTCAAGTGTGGTGTAATATGAGAGCCATTTAACAGGCAGAAAAAGCCAATATCCATTGTATAAAGCCAACTATTTATAATATTGAAATTAAAATAATTTTGTCGGCAGTTATTTTGAAATTGCCGATATTTGATTTATAGACTAGAAAAAATTAGTTAGCCAGAATAGAGATCAAAAAAAACACTAAAAATAAGATTGTCAATTTATATCTCTAAAATTAAAGGATTTAATTTTTAAAGCTTAATGCCGTCCAATATAAGTTTAAGGTGTGCAATCTTTTAAAAGATATAAGTTTAAAGATATTTCAAAAAACTTATTAAGAAAAACATGAACTCACAAAAATAAATATCAAAATTATTAATAAAAAAACACCACTAATATAACAATGAATTAAGGTGGTTTGAAGATTAAAATGCCCATTTCATTTTCGTATATAACATTTTAACTACTAGTATTATATATGTGGTGAAATAAGATAAATTTATTCACTCAACATATCCAATCGATTCAGGTTTACTGGGAAAAGCTATACGTTACAACGGAGTGAAATATGGCAAATAGGGATGGAAGAATTCAACTCAACGTATTACGACTCAAAGAACTGAGAAAGAAATTAGGACTGAGCCAAGAAAAACTGGCGGAAGAATGCTTTCAACAGGGTTTTGTCGTATCTATTGCTTCTATAAAGCGAGCAGAGTCTGGGGCGAATGTGCTGTATCGTACCGCATCCAATCTCGCGGAATACTTTTCTGTCCCCGTAGAGGACCTTTTAATAGATCGGGCCTCAGAACCATTATTTACAAATGTATCTTCATCACCACCATATTTTTTTATTTTTGCAATCGAAGCAAAGTGTGATTTGACCGCAAAGGCTCTGCAAACCTTACTTCTCAGCCAAAACACTACACCCATAATACAAAACCGAACGTTTGTTCTTACTTGGTCTTTACAGGAATCGGACGAATATATTTTTGAGCGAATTCGACAACTAGCCCTTCAATTAAAGGTTGCTCTTTCGGCTTCGATTCGGTCTTTTATCAATGTGAAATACATGCATCGAATCACTGAGCTATCGGAACATCCGAATGCGATAACCCCAATCAATGAAATCCTAGTTAAAATCCCTTGGGGAGAAATAGCTGCTTGTCCTTGCTTTATCTCGTCCAA
>NZ_JADDYG010000250.1:6747-7250 GCF_015163535.1 Vibrio sp. OPT46
AGAATCACTGAACTATCGGAACATCCGAATGCGATAACCCCAATCAATGAAATCCTAGTTAAAATCCCTTGGGGAGAAATAGCTGCTTGTCCTTGCTTTATCTCGTCCAATTGTGCCAGACCAATAAAACCTTTTCTAACAGGAGAGCCAGACTTCAACAACTGGCATTTTGTATCCTTACACCAAAACCATACTGACTGTTTCGTAGGGCGTAAACTTGAACTAGAAACATTGAATAGCGGAATCAAGCGATGGCAAAAACAAGAAGCAGGCCAAACGTATTGTATTACTGGTACCGCAGGGATAGGAAAGACCAGCCTACTCAACCAGGTCATTTCGTCTTTGAGTCGTTCTTCGTGTTTAACCACGGAGATTCAAATCCTGAATCATGGCAGTGCTGATCTTTTGTCCCCTCAAAATATATTCACTCGGGCAATTTGTTCATTTACTCGTGAAGATACCGATGATTCTATTCGTCAGCAGACTGTCGAGTCATCAATTCC
>NZ_JADDYG010000250.1:7260-22365 GCF_015163535.1 Vibrio sp. OPT46
AGAGATTCAAATCCTGAATCATGGCAGTGCTGATCTCTTGTCCCCTCAAAATATATTCACTCGGGCAATTTGTTCATTTACTCGTGAAGATACCGATGATTCTATTCGTCAGCAGACTGTCGAGTCATCAATTCCCTCTTCTTTCCATCTCTGCCTTTATTGGTTAATGGGGGTAACACTCAACGAATCAGAAAAACAGCTGCTGAACTTAATGGAGTTCCAAACGCTGAAACAAACGATAGAGCAATCTATCCCTTTCTTAATTCAACAACGGCAGAGCAGCAAACCGCATTTGATTATTGTTGAAGATGTCCATTGGGCCGACGAGGTAATGTTGGCATTTCTTGAGACACTGCTACCTTATATTACAAACACCAATATTTTACTCTTTCTGACGTTTAGGCAGCAAAAACGACTTAGTTCCAAACAATCTTGGTTTGCCAACGTGAATCTAATCGAACTTAGGGAGTTATCATCTGAAGAGTCTTACGAGTTAGCTTGCTCAATCACATGCCAACAGAATAAACATATCAATGACTGTATAAAGCTTGCGAAAGGCCATCCTCTATACTTACGCCAAACACTACTTTGTTCTCAGTTTGATAAAGACGTTCCGGAGTCATTGGAACATTTAGTTTCGATACAATTAGCTCAACTTCCAGCCCAAGATCGCCAAGCACTCTGTACTGCATCTGTGTTGGGGCAGTACTTTCAACTGGAGCAACTGCGTGAAATCACTCGAATTCCCGGCTACGTACCAGATAAGTTAGTCGACGCTGGCTTAGTAAAACTCAATGGCGATCAATACCTTTTCCATCATGATTTGATTTGTAATGCTGTTTTCCGTCAAATAGACAAGTCACAGTGTTCAAAAATACACATGGCCTGCGCAAAATGGTATGAGAACCGAGATCGGTTCTTATATGCAGTCCATATCAATCATGCCAAGGGCGAAGGTGTATTTACTGTTCTTGACCAGACCGCCAAACATTACCTGAGCAATTATCAATTTGAAAAAGCACTGACTCTTATTGAATACGCTATTAAAGAGTCACCTAAAGCACAGATGGCGTATGCACTAAATATGAAAGGAAACTGCCTGTATTCGATGGGACGCATCAAAGAGAGTATTGAGGTTCTTGAGCAAGCGATTCATCACACAGAAAATGATTCTGAACGTGTTCAATACTATTTAGACCTCATTAACCCCTACCGTTTAACCGACAACTTTGTACAAGCGATGTCGATTTTAGACCAAGCCCAAGCCCTGTGCGAAAAGCTGACGTTAAATAAATCTTTGTGTGAAATTCACTCGATGAGAGGTAATATGCTGTTCCCCACTGGGCAGTTAGACGAATGTGAGAAAGAACATTTACTTGCATTAGATTACAGTCAACGAGCAAACTGTTTTCGCGCGAAAGCAAAATCGCTTGGCGGCCTCGGTGATTGTGCCTACGCACAAGGAAAAATGGCTCGCTCATACGAGCACTTAACCGAGTGTTTGCAACTGTGTGAAGAGCATCAGTTGCTTTCGATTGAAACTGCCAATCGCTACATGCTGGCAACAGTGATGATCTATCAACTGCAATCTGACGAAGCACTAAAACAGGCTCAGCATGCCTCGAATCTTGCCTATCTCACGGCAAACCGCCGAGCAGAAATTGTTTCTAGGCTTACGGCTGCATGGATCTTTCTCGACCGTAATGTCTTGGTGCAAGCTGAAAACGAAATCTCGACCGCTCTACAACTTTCAAAACAGCTTAATGCTCATCGATTTGTCGCTTTTCTTTTGGAGTCCAGTGCAAGATTGCACTGGTATCAGGGAAAAGAGGAGAAAGCCCTTTCGGACATCGACACGGCTCTAGATCTTGTTCATATCAATAAGCTACACAATTTTATTGGTCCTTGGCTCGTATCTACCAAGGCACTTATTTGTGGCGATGAATCAACGGCCCTCTCCGCTTTGCGCACTGGTGAGGCTTGGCTAGAATCTACCTGTGTTGGTCATAACTATTTACGCTTTTACCAACAAGGAATCCAAGTAGCGTGGCAGTATAAGCAGCCTACGCTACTTCGAAAATATCGCGATAAGCTGTCTAACTTCACCCAAGAAGATCCGCATCCATGGGGTGATTTTTATATTGAACAAGCGAATCTGATGCTTGCCTTACTCGACCAGTCCAGCTCCGTCTCTGAGTTGTTAAACTTCAATCAGGCCGCGCGTAAGCATCAACTGAATCAGGCTCAAATAAGTGTTGATGAGCTCGACCATTGGCTCTCCACATCTACTCAACCATGAAATATTCAATAAACGAAGAAAGTCGATTAATTGCACCGTCAAGTCATCGTGTTTACTCGATTTACCTCGTCAAACACAGATATTCGAAACCATCGAATATCTGTGTTTTGGCACAGTGTCATCGCTGATGAGATTTATGCTGGCGCAAGATCATTTTGCTCCACCTTAAAGTTCTCGATGCTAGGAACATGCTCAGGCAAAAGTAGAGTAACGCGTTGATTTGCTGCTTCAATCCATTTACCTGAACTATTTTTATATCGATAGAATGCCACGCCTGATTTCCAATCATCATTAAGTAGGAGGTTGAGCGTTACGTTATGAAGATCAGCTCCTAAAGGAGCAATGCCTAGATAAGGCTGGTAGCCCTGCAACGTCACCATGATATGACAATCACGCATCGTGCATTGATAGTTGAAACTACCATTGAGATCAGACACCACATTTAACGGTGGGTTAACGGCCTGAAAGATATGTCCTTTACCCACTATTGATTTGTCTTCGCTGGCCACGAGTAGATTAACATCGAAGCTCACTCCTCCAGGTAAGCCGTTACCAATTTGATAATGAGCAGTAAAAATTGCTTGTGATTCTTTTGAGTCCATTTTCATTGTGTTCTCCAACTGAATTTATTGTCGTTAGTGACCCATTCAATGTAGATAACACGTCATTCTGGTTCAGTATCAATTTAGGCTCAGATCTACTTGACTACATAAATTATCCACGGTCACGCAGATGCCGATCGTTCTTTTCATCAACCAGATATTGTTGCTCTCTCGCTGATGCTTTTGGCGATTTGTACAGAACAACTGATACCAAACTGATATGGTGAATTTATGCATTTGGTTTAATATTTGAACAACTATTCAATACATAAGCCAAATGGAAAAAATAATGGAACATGAATGGATGCAGGGAACTAAAGAAAACCAAGTGGTAGAACAGCACCCTAACCCTCAAATACAACGCCTCGCTGTACTTAGCGCGTACTCAATCTCAGTCAATAATGCCAAACTGTTTATTCAGAAAATGGATAAGTGCGGTTTTCCTAAAGAACGATTACTGACACCTCTTGAAAACACGGTTTCACCGGTTCCCGGTTTGAACCAATATCAAGTCGAGTCACTCATCTTCAATACTCGCTATCAACACCAACCCTTTGTCATTGTCATGTGCGAAAGTACGCAAGAAGTTCAGCAAGCCTATCTAACAGCAACTCAATTCAATCTCCCGATTCGTGTTCGCTCAGGAGGGCATGATCACGCAGGTGAATGCAGTGGTGGCAACGTCATTTTGATTGACGTGAGCAGAATTAAGACCTTCCAATTGTGTGACAATATTGCCACCATTGGTGCTGGCTATCGCTTCTATCAACTGACACCAAAACTTGCAGAGCATGATCGAATGATTGCACATGGAACCTGTGCCACAGTTGGGTTGACTGGCTATATTCAAGGCGGAGGATGGGGCCCTTGGACGCGAAAATACGGCATGTGTTGTGAGCACCTAGTGAGTGCAACCGTGGTATTGGGTGATGGTACGATCACAGAAGTCTCAGCAGAGTCCAACCCTCACCTATTTTGGGCACTAAGAGGCGGCGGAGGCATGAGCTATGGCATTGTTACCGAGCTACGCGTAAAAACATTCCCTTTACCCAAAGAGATCCACCGCTTCGAGCTTCAGTGGAACCTCTATCCAAAAATCAACGGTATGCTTCAGCCAATACCAACGCACCCTACCATAGATGTGCTAAAAAATTGGGAGCAGGCTATAAAAAGCCTCGATACGCCTAAACTTCTTGGCACCAACTTGCAAATTGATGCTCTGCCTGAATCATCTAACCACTGTGATATTGAAACCATCAGCCATCACTGCACCATGTATGGCTACTGGGAAGGAACAGAACAAGATCTTCACCAATTTATAGCCGTTCAATTTGGCGCTTGCTTCCCTGATTTAGTTCAAGTCTATGAAGCACATGGCACTGACTTTGACGGGAAGAAATACGATCACTCCCTGATGAGCACATGGGGGCGCGATTCTTTGTGTCAAAACGGTTCTCCTTTCCCTCCCGATTATGACGCCCCAGCACCTCACAAAATCACTTCGCGATTGGTGTCAGAGCGAGGTCTTAAACCAGAAGGCTATACTGCACTTTTGCAAAGCTTAACTTCACCTTTGATAAAGCCAGAAAACCGCGATCAAGGGCTATTTAGTTACGTAACCTTAGGGGCGATCACTGGCGGTTTTTATCATCACTCAGACGACCTTGAAGACATATCTTTCCCCTACCGCCAGTGTCAATATACAGTCCAATACCAAACCTGGTGGAATGAAGAGATAAAGCAAAAACTAGAACTACAAAATAACCCAGTACTTGTTGATGTAAACAGAGCCATGGACTGGATTGATAAAGCCAGAGAAGCTGATATACCGGGAACCTATGGTGCCTTCATCAGCTTTAAAGATCCGGCAATTCCGACAAGCGTTTATTTTGATCGAAGCTACCGCGACTTAATCGGTATAAAAGAAAAATACGCTAAGGATAAGTTTAATCACCTTAGAACTAATAAGACCATCATTTAACATCAATATGCATCTTAAAAAGCATATATTAACAGAACGTCATTTGGCCGTTCTATCACGTATAGAAATTAAAAAAGAGGAAAAATTATGACAACTAAGGGTTCATTTTACGTTAAAAATAACTCCAACGATAAAATCACCGGATATGTGAGATTTAAAGACTCTCCGGAAATGGAGGTTCATTTCGACTTGAATATTGGCGAACAATCTGAATCTGCTAGTTTTGAATCCGGTGCCGCTACCCATGACTCCTGGTATTACAGTTTCAAAAAGGCAGGTAAAACCTATACTGGGGACAAGTCCTGTGCATACTATGCAAAAGATGAAAATAAAGGCCCCGTCGTTGTAGAAATCTTTAATGATAATTTAAAAATATCTCCACCACTTAGCGGTTCTTGTGAGAAAACTTTATAGCTGCTCACCTGATTCATCACTTCGCCCGAGACAGTTGCACAACTTCTCGGGCAGTTTCATTTCTCGGTATTTGGATTGAAGACTCTCCCCATTTTCAATCACAATCTGAAATTGTTAACTTTATGTTCTCACTTTATATCACCACTGCAAGATAATCGAATAAATACAAATCACTTTTAAAATAAACTTTAAATCTAGAGTAACCAAGATTGAAAAAATAAATATATTATTAATTTCTAAGATCAAAGAGTTTTACTTAATACATCACTTTTTATTTTAACTCTATCAACTGATACTAAACTGCTACTGACGTTTTTTGATTGAATGCTTAACTTAATAGCATGCGCTTATCTCAATGGCTAAAACCATTATTAAAGCGTAATTCTTCTATATCCACGTAATCTCTAAGCATTTGATTCAGAGAGTTTCTTGGATATTCATCATTCAAGATAAACAACGGAAAGCATGGCTATGTGTACAGATGTTAATATCAATTATGGTTGCAACAACCAAACCTTATCCGCTAGAACCATGGAGTTTGCAGTTAACCTTCAGACCGAGATTTGGTTTAGAGCCCAACAAACTTACCAAATTACGACCTTTACTTCCGACGGAAAAGCCGACCGTGTTTTCAATGGTCAGCCGCCAAAACGTCACAGTAAAGAATGTGAGTTTCGAGCAAATTGGCAGGGAGAGTTGAGCTTCATACACTGCAATGCCATTACCCGGTATAATAACCCTCTTTTAACAGCTGATGGCATTAATGAATCTGGCCTTTCTGTTGGGTCACTGTACTTGCCCATTCTCAATCAAAATGTATCGACCTCTCACATCCCTGATGATGCCTTTGCATTAGGCAGCGGCCTGTTTGGTACTTTTATCTTGTCTACGTTTAATACTGTGGACGAGATGGTGACCTACTTCACCACCCACCCCGTTTACGTGTTTAACTCGACTATTTCAACTGGTGAAACAGAGAGTGACAACATGGCTTTGGACCAGCATTTCGTGATTCACGATGCAAATAATGACAGTGCCGTCATTGAGTTTCTTAACGGTAATATGCATATCTATCGAGCATTCAAAGAAAGCGATATGTTCAGCAAAGAGGAAAATCAGCAAGCACGCTATCAATGTACCGAATACGACTTTGATGATTATAAAGTGGTTGTGGACCACTCCTATGTTGGAGTAATGACTAACTGCCCAAATTACCATTGGCATGTCAATCACCTCTCTTATTTTTCCAATTTGCGCAACTACAACCCAGAACCGAACAATGAAGCAACCATGCAACGTCATGTCCAAGTGCCTGGCCCACTTCAATCAATCAATGGCGCTGGCTTGATGGGTCTACCCGCCGACCCAACACCGCCGTCTCGATTTGTACAAACCTATGCAATTAAGCAGTTAAGCGAACAACCAACTAACTTCGACGAAGCCTTCTCACTCGGACAAAAGCTACTTAATCGCGTTGATATACCTTTGGGCATCATGGCGAATGAGTTTGAGACATCCGATAACCCTGAAGTCTTTTTTAGTGATATTACCCAATGGAGCGTTATTAGACATAACAGTCATCAATCACCCGCGTTCTATCTGCGTACTTACGGAGACATGACTTGGCGAGTCGCTAATGTCAAAGACTATATTGGGTTAAATAGAGACTGTCAGATTTCAAGCGTTTTACAGCTCATGCCAGTTACAACATCATTACCGTTTGAACAAGTCGAATCTCGACCAACTATTAAAATCGCTTAGAGTTAATTTTGAAGCGCAAACAAATGAGAAGCAAAAAGCCAGAGTAAGAAATCAATCTCACTCTGGCTCATAGCTGCATATAGTATAGTTTTATCTGCTATAGATATAACGTATGGTTGCTTTTACACTTGTTACATTCAGTCGATTTACTCTTTACCGAACACGTTGTTCTCTTGTTCTTGAACGCGGATGAATGTAGTACGCTTGGTTAGCTCTTTAAGCTTTGCTGCACCCACGTATGTACAAGTTGAGCGAACGCCGCCAAGGATGTCTTGAATAGTGCCGTGAACGCTACCGCGGTATGGCAATAATACGGTTTTACCTTCGGCCGCACGGTAGCCAGCGACACCACCTGAGTGCTTATCCATCGCGCTCTTCGACGACATGCCATAGAATTTCATGAACTTCTCGCCGTCTTTCTCGATCACTTCGCCGCCTGACTCTTCGTGACCCGCTAGCATCCCGCCTAGCATTACGAAATCCGCGCCACCACCGAATGCTTTCGCTACGTCACCCGCACAAGAACAGCCACCGTCACCGACGATCATGCCACCAAGGCCGTGCGCTGCATCACCACACTCGATGATTGCAGAAAGCTGCGGGTAACCAACACCCGTTTTTACACGAGTTGTACATACAGAGCCTGGGCCGATACCCACTTTAACGATGTCTGCACCAGCTAGGATTAGCTCTTCACACATATCACCAGTAACCACGTTGCCTGCAGAAATGACCTTGTCTGGGAACTCAGCTCGCACGCGTTCAACATACTCGACCAAATGCTCTGAGTAACCATTAGCAATGTCGATACAAATGAAAATAAATTCATCTGAAAGCGCCATGATGTCTTTGGTTTTTTGGAAGTCTGCGTCAGATGTTCCCGTAGACACCATAACGTTATTCATGGTTACTTTATCTGCTGATTTAGCAAACTCAGCCCAATCTTCTACCGTGTAATGTTTGTGAACAGCGGTCATTACACCATGCTCAGCCAGCGCTTTAGCCATTGCAAAGCTACCAACCGAATCCATGTTTGCTGCGATTACTGGCACACCAGACCATTGACGACCACTATGCTTGAATGTAAAATCGCGGGTTAAATTTACTTGAGAACGGCTCTTAAGGGTAGAACGTTTCGGGCGAAACAGTACATCTTTAAAACCTAACTTAAGTTCTTGTTCGATACGCATTGTGTAATTCCTTGATTCATATGTATATGTGTCATTCCAGAGTGCGTAGTGATTTCGTTGGCAGACGAGTTCACTGTTCTTCGGACACAAAAAAACCGGAGCGTTGGCAGACGCTCCGGTTTTCAGCATTATAGGCTGTGATTTATTTCCTACAAGTCTGATATTTGAATTTTTTTTGTGATACCATCTTGAAAATCGCATATCAAAAACGCTCCCCAAGTCACCAAAACCTCTTATTATTTATAACTATCAACAACTTGAGAAAGCACTTGAGTTAACCTATTGCGCAAACCTTTGCGTCATATCTTAAAAATTAAAACGCATCACCTCTCAAACCTGCCTAAAACTCAATCACCTAATACTAAGATGCCCTGCTAATTCGTAAAACAGTACTCAAAAAAATCGACCAATTTTCTCAGCAATGCATGAAATCTAATTAATTTCGATAGAGCTCTTGGGTGATAGCGGTACGAAGAGTGCTAACGACATCACTTGCCAAAAGACCAATTTGACCATTCTGACTCACGTTTATATCAGCAGCATGACTGTGAAGTACCACACCTAAACGTGCGGCAACAGAAATTGGTAAACCTTTGGCTAGTAATGCACCAATGACTCCAGATAACACATCTCCCATTCCCCCCGTCGCCATTCCGGCGTTACCCGCTAGACAGACGTACATTCTCGTTCCATCGTAAATAAGTGTCCCCGCGCCTTTTAAAACCACTACACCGCCATAACGCTCTTGCAGTTGTCTTGCAGCAGAGTATCGGTCACTTTCTATTTGTTGAATGGTTACATTTAGTAGTCGAGCAGCCTCTCCAGGATGCGGCGTGATCACTCGATGGTTGTCGTACACCAGAGTGCCATCGCATCGCTGGCTCAGCATCGCTAGAATATTGAGGCCATCAGCATCAACAACTTTAGGTTTCTGCTCTTGAGCCAGATATTGATAGGCTTGATAAGCCCACTCATCATCTCCAAAGCCAGGACCAAACACGAATACGTCAGCCCAGCGAATGCGTTTAGTTAAGTCGTTCTCAGTATCCCTGAGTAAGTCAGCGGTGATGCTCTGGCTCATTACTTCTGGGCAACCAACCTGCAGTGGAATAAGGCTACTCGTGTGAGTAATTGCGGCAGTTAAACCCGCTCCGGCTCTAATCGCAGCGGAGGAACATAAACGAATCGCTCCAGACATCCCTTGGTTGCCACCAACACAAAGCAACTTCCCGTTGTCACCTTTATGGACCGTTGGATTTGGCTTGGGCATTAATCTTGAAACAACCTGATGATCAATACCTAATGCACTTTCTACTTCGATAGTATCAAACTTAGTATTGACGCCTAAACCACAAAAGTAGAGCTCGCCAACTCGATCTCTCGCTTGTCCAGTGCATAAGCCTTGCTTAACCCCAATGAAGGTTACAGTATGCTCGGCACGAATAGCATCACCTAAAACTGCACCTGTATTAGCACACAGACCAGAAGGAACGTCGACTGCAATCACAGGGGTATGAATTTGATTAATTTGGTCAATATAGCGACGATACTCCGAACGAACCTCACCGCTTAAACCAGTGCCTAACATGGCATCGATGATCACATCTGCTTCTAGCAATGCGGTATTCCATTCATCCCAATCATTGTTAACACCGTCGATTGACTGCCAGTCTTGGTATGCGCGCAAAGCATCACCTTTTAGCACAGATACATCACCAATTTGGAAAACATGTACATTGAGTTGAGCTTGTTTCGCAAGAGATGCAAATACGTAACCATCGCCACCGTTATTCCCTTTACCGCAAATCACTAAGATATTTTTTGATTTAGGATACAGATGTAAAAAGCGCTCATACACGGCCATACCAGCGCGTTGCATTAAGCTATACATAGAAACACCAGCCATTTGCGCAGCCAGCGTTTCACCGTTTTTTACTTGCTCTGCGGTGTAGAGTTTTAGAGCGAGATTAAAGTCCATATTCACGTTCTACGCATTGGGAAACACAATTATAAGTATACAAAAAAGCCAAGGCGGACCTTGGCTTTTGAGAAAGTTTTTTATCGCTATTGATTCTGAGACATCAGAGCTTCAGCCGTCGCGTCTTGTATAGACAAAAACAACGAGTTGATTTTTCCAGTCGGTGTGCGCATTGGGTTCAACGTAACATTCTGGTACATAAACTCCGCTTGCTGCGTAACTGGTCGAACATTGCGACAGCAGAATAAGTAAGGTCGTTGTCGCCATGTGATGAAGCTGCGACAGCCTAGGTCATACACTGGTTTTGTTTTTAATTTAAACCACTCCTGTGGGATTTCAGGGAAGATATCAAATATAGAACGACCTATCGCATCATGAGACTGCAAACCACTGTGATGAGTCATAAACCCATTCCAGACCTGTACATTGTAATCTCGATCAATGACCACTAAGCCCATGTCGACGTTTTGTACCATATCCACCATCCAATGGAATTGTTCAAACTCTGCTGGCATATTCAACATTAGAACTCCTCCATTAGATAAGACAGTTTGTTATCAAGCAGCGGCAAGGATTCATCCACAAACATAAACAACAAGTCACAACGAATCGACGTTCCTTCAATGTTGTAGCTCACTTCGAATGTCATCGTGCGGCTGAATGCTCCAGTTGTAGATTCAATGATCGAGTCAATTGAGATATGCTGACCAAGGAGTACTGGTGGACTTTGGAAGAATCGGACTTCAGACTGCTCGCCTAAACCATTTAAGAACGACCCCACCAAAATATTAGAAATATCCATTAGCAGCTCAAGCTCTTCTAGCTCTTCGCTGTCTGCTGGTACTTTCATCAACTTTTTGAGATCAGATACGCTTGAATCACTCAAAATCACTAGCGCTTCGCCAGCAATACCTTCGCCACAAAATCCCTGACAAACACCCGATACGTTGTCATGCGACGCCAAGTCGCGTAGGGCCATGTGAAGTTCGCTCACTTCAAAGATATTGACGTTCGGCAGAGGTAGTTGCACAAACACATCAAAGTGACGCGCCAACGCATCGGCTGCTCGACCAATTGAAACGTTAGCCACTTCCATGTAAATATCGCGACGACGTAAAATCGGTAACTCAATAGAGACAGGCGTGATAATTTGAGGACGAGGTTCTGGCTCGACCAACTCTTTAAGCGCCTTCTTGAGTTCATCTTTGGCGATCGGTTTTTGAATAAACGCTTTTGCACCCAGTGCGAACACGCGCTCTTTCGCTTTAGGTTGGATATCCCCCGACACCACAACCACCGGAGTTTTATCCCCTAACCGTTGCATGTGCTCTAGTGTTTCAAAGCCATCCATTTCTGGCATGGTCAAATCAAGAAACATCAATTTAAACTCGTTTTTTTCGAGTTCTTCTAGCGCGTTTTTTCCGTGGATAGCAAACGTAATATCGGCATTCAATGTGGCTGGTAGTGATCTCGCCATCTGTTTGCGTGCTAACGCTGAATCATCACAGATGAGTACGGGAAAAGACATTCAATCACCTTTTTATATTCCACAATCTGCGCCGGAGTCTAACAGATTGTTACAGCATGTAATACGAGAAAACTGACGAGTTTTTTATTTCTTTATTATTCAATAAGCATACGCAATATGAATGAATGAGTGAACAAAATGACTAAAAAGCAAGCATCACATTCGCTGTTTAGTGACATAAAACAAACATGGGTAAAACTCCTCCACCAAAAGTAAGCAAAAAGTTGCAGCTAACATCCAAAGCCCATTTTTGCTCGAATTTCATTCTTTCCATTTCCATAATGGGTAAACAGTAACGCGCTAAAACTAAAAAGGCACCCTGCTAGAGGATGCCTTTAATAACAATTTCATCGATAAGATATCAATTCTATGGCACACCATGACCTTTAGAAGCCACCCATACGCGATACCATTGCTCTCGAGTAAGTTCGATGTTCAATGCATTAACTGCAGTTTTCACACGCTCGATTTTACCAGAGCCAATGATTGGAATAGGGTTAGATGGCAAACGACGTACCCAAGCATAAATTACTTGGTCAATACTCGCTGCGCCAACTTCTTCACGAATTGCTTCTAATTCGTTACGGACACGAACAGCTTGCTCACTGTCACCACTAAAAATTGAACCACCACCGAGGCAAGACCAAGCCATTGGTCGCGTGCGCAACATTTGCATTTGATCAAGCGTTCCATCGTGAGCAACCTCAAAGTTAAGTGGGTTGATTTCCACTTGGTTAGTAACCAACGGCTTACCTAAGCGAGATTGCAGCAGTTCAAACTGGCGTGGAGTGAAGTTAGACACGCCAAAGTGCTTCACTTTGCCGACTTTATGAAGCTCAGAAAATGCTTCTGCAACCTCGTCTGCATCCATTAACACGTCAGGACGATGAATTAAAAGTACGTCGATTTCATCCACATTCAAACGTTCTAGCGAGTTATTCACCGATTGGTAGATATGTGCTGAGCTCGTGTCGTAGTGATTGATCTTACGCTCTGGCGTTTTATCGCCACACAAATTGATGTCGCATTTCGTCACGATCTGAATTTGCTCACGAACACTCTTGTCTAAAGCTAGCGCTTCACCAAACAACGCCTCACACTCGTAATTGCCGTAGATGTCGGCGTGATCGACCGTCGTAATGCCTAACTCAATGTGTTGCTTAAGAAATGACAAACGCTCTTGAGCCGTCATTCCCCACTCAACTGCACGCCAATATCCTTGAACCAGCTCTGAGAACTCTGGGCCTTTTGGTGCAGTTACTACTTTTGCAACCATGGGTTTTCTCCTTCAATTGATCTGCATTCATCGTAGTCTTGTTTTCGTACCGGCTCAACGGGTAAACTTTCGCAATTCGAACTGGAGTACGAAATATGTCTTTTGCCCAACGCCTAGCCACCCTGATCGGAGAAGAAAGCATCAGCGGGTTCGCTCGACGCGTCGATGTGTCTGAAGCTTTAATACGCAAATACCTTAAAGGCAGTGAACCTAGCCTAACCAAAGCAAATCAAATTGCAATGCGCGCCAATTGCTCTCTCGAATGGTTAGCAACGGGATGTGGTTATTTATATCGCCGTGCTGAAGTCGTGGATATGGATGCGTACAAACTTGCCTTTCAACACGTTATGAATCAGCCGTTGTCAGACGATGCAGAAGAGCTACACCGCAAGCTAATCGCAGGCTATCAATACCTGCGCGCTCACAAAAAATCGGATGGTTTTTTGGATGAATCAGCAATGGCGACCTTCCTATCTCTCCATAAAGAATCTAAAAACGAGTCACTTTGACCTCGATAATTTCGCCATCACTGCGCAATTGCACATTTAAGGACGGTGATGGCGTCAGAAACTCGTCCGGTTTTACCCAAAGCAAACTTCGAATCGTTTCTTGTGGATAGCGGTTCATCAACAAAATAACTTCTTTATCGACAAGCTCGGAAGATTTCTTTTCCAGAGCTTCAACGACATCATAGTGTTCTTTTCCGATAGTGACTCTGCGTAAAACTAACCCATCCTTTCTTAAGTTGAGAAGTAAGTCATTCAGACGCTGCCACTCGTATTCAGTGAGAAACGAGAACTGAGCACTTTCTCTTCTCAAAACCACTTCACCATACAAGTGCTGCTGGTAGTACGAAAAATCATCCAAACAAAATGCGCTGATAAACGTTGAATTGTCTAGCAGCTGCACTTCGCAACTATACCAGCTCCCACTTTTTTCTATACGTTCTTTTAGATTGGAATATGGCACAGCTGACAACGTGTCTTGCCACCAGCTCGGCGTTGAAAGTGCCGGAAACGTTACCGAACAACAACATAAAGAAAGTAAGAGTCGAAGATAAAAGCGCATGCACTGCTCTAGTTGGTTGACATCGAACCAAGACATTACTAACTGCAAGAAAATGTTCAAGAGAAAAATAGTGGCAGGTGGCGATGAAAGTTATGGTGATGAAAGTTATAACGCAGAAATTAAGAAGGCGCACATGTGCGTGCGCCTCTACCTCGTTACTCAATCGTGAGTGTGCGAATCGGTGATGTCTATTGATGCATCCCGAACATAAAACGAGGACTTACCGTAGGGTTTGAATCCATCCAAATTGTGTGTAAAACCTCACATCCCTCCTTCTGAAGCAGTCATGTTGCTTTACATTTAAAGCATGGTTCATTTTTCTCAAAAAACAAGTTTTTTATCCTAAATTATGAGAGCAATAGCACAATCTGAGTGAATGAATAATATCGCGACACTTCGAACACTCAATAGTGAAAAGCTAAATTGCATCTTTATTGATTAGGTCTAGACTCTGCGAAGCGTATACTTTCTTTCGTCCCTTCCCCCCAGCAACAGGAGAGCTTTTTAATGACCAAACGCGAGAGAATTGTGAAATCTGTGTTGGCGCACGTACCGAAAGATGCGATTAACCAGTTTGTCTCTCGAGGGTCAACACCATTTTCTGTTCTCATTATGGCCGCCATTGTGGGTACGTTGGCTGGTTTTGTCGGTACGTATTTCGAGCTTGCCGTTCATTTCGTTTCTGAAACACGAACAGAATGGTTAAGAAGCGAAATTGGTAATGTTCTACCGTTGTGGCTGGCAGCGGTTCTCATTAGCGCACTTTTAGCTTTTATTGGCTATTTTCTTGTGCACCGCTTTGCGCCAGAAGCGGCAGGTTCTGGTATTCCTGAAATCGAAGGGGCAATGGATAATATTCGTCCAGTGCGCTGGTGGCGAGTTCTACCAGTAAAATTCTTCGGCGGCATGGGCGCACTTGGCTCAGGTATGGTGCTGGGTCGTGAAGGCCCAACCGTTCAAATGGGGGGCGCTGTTGGTCGAATGGTGACCGATATATTCCGGGTAAAG
>NZ_JADDYG010000250.1:22445-23014 GCF_015163535.1 Vibrio sp. OPT46
CGGTTTGGCTGCGGCTTTTAATGCCCCACTCGCAGGCATTATGTTCGTTGTGGAGGAAATGCGACCTCAGTTTCGCTACTCTTTGATCTCAATTCGCGCAGTGATCATTTCTGCCATTATGGCGAACATAGTGTTTCGCGCCATCAACGGGCAAGACGCCGTTATCACTATGCCGCAATACCAGTCGCCAGAGCTTCAAACCCTATGGCTGTTTTTATTGCTTGGCGCATTGTTTGGCGTGTTTGGCGTGATCTTCAATAAACTGATTACCGTGGCACAAGACAGTTTTGTCGCAATTCACAAAAACGATCGTAAGCGCTACTTGATTGTGGGTTCGCTACTGGGAGGCGTGTTTGGTTTGCTTCTTTTGTACGTACCCCAACTAACTGGTGGTGGTATCGGCCTTATTCCTGACATTACTAACGGTAACTACTCGGTATCTATTTTAGTTTTGCTTTTCTTTGGTCGCGTAATTACAACCCTGCTCTGTTTTGGTTCTGGTGCGCCGGGAGGCATCTTTGCACCTATGCTTGCTCTGGGAACCTTATTTGGTTATGCGTTCGGAGCAA
>NZ_JADDYG010000250.1:23067-32750 GCF_015163535.1 Vibrio sp. OPT46
GTGCTGATGTCTTGCTCCCTGTGCTTGATATCGAGCCTGGTGTATTTGCGATTGCGGGCATGGGTGCACTGTTTGCTGCAACGGTACGTGCACCGATTACTGGTATTTTGTTAGTGATTGAAATGACGAATAACTACTACTTAATCCTGCCATTGATCATTACTTGTTTGGGCGCTGTGATTATTGCTCAATTGTTGGGTGGACAACCTATTTACAGCCAGCTGCTGCATCGCACAATCAAAAACGAAAAGTTACGCCAACAGGATCTACCGGAGAATCAATCAACATAACATTCTCTTTGTTATCACTTCGCTCCGGACTATCGAAGGGTTTGGAGCGATAAACTCTGCATTTTTGCATCTTTTTCCAAATATTCGATACCAAACTCACAAAATTATCATTCTCTGATATTTGCTCACCACCTTTCATGAGAAACCCCTCTCCATACTTGTTAGTATTCGCTACTTAAATAGAGCATTTCATCCAAATCGTCATGTTTTGTTTCATTCAGGCAAAAATCAAATGGAGTAGATTTGAACTGGAGAAGACTTGTGCAGTTTTATAGTGTCCCGCCGTCTCAAGCCGCGTTGGCACTAGGTATGATAGGTTTAGGGCAAGCTTGGGCACTCTATGTTCCTGAGATTGGTGAACCGATACGCCCATTTTTGGCGTCACTCGGCGCACTTTTACTCGCCCCTGTACTCATAAAATATGCCGCGAATCCACGATTATTCATGGTCGACATTCGTCACCCGCTGAGTGGTAGTTTAATGGCACCAATGAGTATGGCGTTACTGATCCTTGCAGATTATCTTGCCGCTGTAGCACCTATCATCGCTTATCCACTTTGGTTTATGGCGCTTTTGCTGCATTTTACTATGATGGTGCTGTTTTTTAGCTTTCAGCTAATGAACTTCAAAATGTCCAATATCGTACCGAGTTGGTTTCTTTATCCGGTGGGGCTAATCAGTAGTTCACTAGCCGGTTCTCAACTAGGTCACAACTTATTCTCCGAAACATTAGCGATGATGTGCATCGGCATTTATTTCTTCATGCTGCCACTCGTGTTGTATCGTTTAGTGTTTTTCGGCTCTCTACCAAGGCGAGCAAGACCGACCCTCGCGATTATGGCCGCGCCGGTAAACTTGTCATTAGCAGCATACTTGGTGAACTTTCCCTTACCTGATCCGATACTGACAGGCGCATTGGCAGGGATCGCCATCACTATGACTTTATTGATCTACTTATGTTACTTCCGCTTACTTCGCTTGAAGTTTCAACCTTCTATCGCGGCAGTAACCTTTCCTTCCGTGATCAGCGCTATCGCAATGCATCGCTTAACCTCTTTTTTTGCCGAATCGCACCCTCACTGGCACTGGCTGCACGACTTTGGTTTTCTAGAGCTCAGTATCGCGACTGTATTGGTTGTTTGGGTATCGGCAGGTTACGTCAAAATGTATTGGCCAGAAATCATGAAGTCATTTTCTAAACAAGCATAAAAAAAGGATGGCGTTTGCCATCCTCTTAGAATAGTGCTTGGTTACCTAACGTAAACCGTGCAGAAACTCGGCACGCGTTGCTGGGTTGCTTTTGAAGATACCGCCCAATGCTGTTGTCGTGGTTTCGCTGGTTGCATCCATCACACCGCGAGATTTCACACAGTAGTGTGTTGCGTCAATTGTCACTGCCACATCATCAGACTCAAGCAACGTTTGAAGTGCAACAAGAATCTGCTGAGTCATACGCTCTTGAACTTGTGGACGCTGGGCAAAGAAGCGAACGATACGGTTGATCTTTGATAGGCCAATGATCTTGCCACGTGGAATGTAAGCCACAGCCGCCTTGCCATCAATGGTCACAAGGTGGTGTTCACAAGTACTGGTCACTGTGATGTCCTTCACGCGAACCATCTCGCTCACGTTCATCTTGTTCTCAATCACCGTGATTTTAGGGAAGTTAGAGTAATCCAGACCGGAGAAGATTTCGTCAACGTACATCTTAGCAATGCGGTGTGGGGTTTCTTCTAGGCTATCGTCGGTAAGGTCAAGTTGAAGCAGACCTAAGATCTCACGCATGTGGTGTTCGATCTTCTCTTTCTTCTCTTCACGACTTACGTTGTTTGGACGCATTGGCGTTTCCAAACCGCGTTGCTCTAGCGCTTCTTTTACTAACTTCGCTGACTCGCTAAGACCTGACATTCCACTTCCTCTTTTGTTTTACTTCAGCCTTCGTACAAACCCAATCAAAATTGCATTCATACTTTTCGCTTTGAGTTGCTCAGTTCGTGTCTTTACACCAAGTCACATCAGATGAAGGTACTGAGCTGATTTTCTTGAGCTCCGCAGGTTTTTTACCCCTTTTGGATGGCTGACAAGGATACTCGGATTTTTGAATAATTACACCCATATTTTATAGGTGGACATTCTTACTCAGTCCCCTTTTATGGTAAAGTTGCCACAAAACAAAAGAACACAGGATTTTCTCAATGGGCTGCTGCGACGCACCTGGCTTGATGCCAATTGAAGAAGCGATGGACAAAATGTTATCGCGAATCAAACCTATCCAAACAACGCTTTCTCTTCCACTTGCTGAAGCACTCGGTTTTGTACTGGCAGAAGATATCTTGTCTCCTATCCACGTACCGCCATTCGACAACTCAGCAATGGATGGCTACGCTATTCGCATTCAAGATCTTGAGTCATCTTCTGTATTGCCTCTGGCAGGTAAATCATTTGCAGGACAACCTTTTGAAGGTGAATGGCCTCAAGGTACCTGTGTTCGCATCATGACTGGCGCAAAAATCCCACAGGGTTGTGATGCCGTTATAATGCAAGAAAACACAGAAGTGACGGATGCTGGCATTCAGTTCAACCAAACTGACGTGAAGCCGCAAAACAACATCCGCCCAACAGGTGACGACATCAAACAAGGCGACATCGTACTGGCAAAAGGTGCGCGTTTGACACCTCGCGATATTCCGATGATTGCGTCTCTTGGTGTTAGCCATGTGACTGTAGTACGTAAACCAAAAGTTGCGTTCTTCTCTACTGGTGACGAGCTTAAACCACTGGGCGAACCGCTAGACGAAGGTCAGATCTACGACAGCAACCGTTACGGTATTAAACCGCTTATCGAGAACTTCGGTTGTGAAGCCGTTGATCTTGGTATCATTCCAGATTGCCCAGAGACTCTAAAAGCGACCTTTGAGCAAGCGCAAACATTGGCAGATGTGGTCGTGACCTCAGGCGGTGTCAGTGTAGGCGAAGCAGATTACACCAAAGACATTCTTGAAGAACTTGGTGAAATTGGCTTCTGGAAGCTAGCAATCAAGCCGGGTAAACCTTTCGCATTTGGCAAGCTAAGCACTGCTTGGTTCTGTGGTCTGCCAGGTAACCCGGTTTCTGCAGTTCTTACTATGTACGTGCTTGTTCAACCAATGCTGGCAAAACTTGCAGGTCATACCGAATGGAAAGCACCCGAGTCTATTCCAGCAACAACCAAAACCGCATTTAAGAAAGCGCCAGGTCGTACCGATTATCAACGTGGTATCTACACATTGGAAGATGGTAAGTTTGTGGTTGAAACAACCGGCAACCAGAGCTCTGGCGCGTTCCGCTCAATGAGCCTAGCGAACTGCTTTGTTGTATTGGAACGCGAACGCGGCCGAGTTGAAGTGGGCGAAACGGTTCAGATTCAACTATTCAACTCAACCCTTTACTAGGAAGTCGTTGTGGATATTCTTTCCGATCAGGAAATGCTGCGTTACAACCGCCAAATCATTCTTCGTCAGTTTGACTTTGAAGGACAAGAAGCACTCAAACAAGCATCGGTATTGATGCTTGGTGCTGGCGGTTTAGGCTGCGCATCAAGCCAATATTTGGCCACTGCTGGTGTCGGTAAAATCACACTGATTGATGATGATATCGTCGAATTGTCTAACCTTCAGCGCCAAGTGCTGCACCACGATGCAGATATTGGTCGTAAGAAGGTAGAATCAGCGGCAGATGCACTACGCGAACTTAATCCGCACATTATCGTAGATACCATCGCAAAACGTCTTGATGATACAGCGTTAGAAAGCCTGATTAAGCAACACACTATTGTTGTCGATGCATCAGATAACGTCGATACGCGCAATCAACTTAACCGCCTATGTTTTGCGACCAAAACACCGCTAATTTCAGGCGCGGCCATTCGTATGGAGGGCCAAGTGAGTGTGTTTACTTACGATGATCCAGCACAACCATGTTACCAGTGCTTAAGTGCCCTCTTCGGCAGCGGTGCGTTAAGTTGTGTCGAAGCCGGAGTCATGGCGCCTGTTGTGGGTATTGTTGGCGCAGTACAAGCGATGGAAGCGATCAAAGTGATTGCTGATTACGGCCAACCAAAGAAAGGCAAAATTCTGATTTTGGACGCGCTCAGCATGTCTTGGCGAGAAATGAATCTGATGAAAATGCCAACCTGTCCGGTTTGTAGTTAGTTCTAAACCTCTAATCATTCCCAAAAAGCCCAACTCGATGTTGGGCTTTTTTCTCATTTTGACAATCAGATTTAAAACCCCTCTTCTTACAAATATTAAATCAATAAAATTCAACAACTTAAAAGTTGGCACATTCCTTTCATTGCATATATCACGAACCAATGAGAGGGCGAATTATGAAAAGGACATCACTACTACTTGGGTCTCTAATAGCGAGCGCTTACGCACAAGCGGCGCCATTTGATACGTGCCCAAGCCAAGCATACCTGTTCCAATCAACCCCGGTTCAAATCTATGGCGTCAATTTGGTTACAGGCTCTACGACTCTTTTAGAGGACGACACAGGTTTGGCTTCGGGCATCAACGGTGTAGGCTTTAACTTCACTGACCGTTATATCTACGGCTACGACACCACAAACAAAAAGATTGTTCGTCTTGGTCAAGACTTCCAAGCAGAGACACTTGATGTTTCGGGTCTTCCTACCGACCACACGTTTTACGTAGGTGACGTTTACAACCACGTCTACTACTTGTACCGCAAAGGCAAAGGACTTTTCTCCATTGACCTTTCTCCGCTCGATTCTGATCCAAATGCGACATTGAGCATCGTGAAAATCAGCTCAACAGCGACTGTGAACCTAACCGACTTTGCATTCCATCCAGGTGATGGCTCCCTTTACGGCATCGACAACAACTCTGGTGTGCTATATCAGTTCAACCCATCAAATGGTAGCGCAACTGCGATAGGTGACACAGGTGAGAAAGGCACATTTGGTGCTGGCTACTTCGATGTAAACGGCAACTACTACGTGTCACGTAACCAAGATGGCAAAATCTATCGCGTTGACCTTTCGGAAGGTAACGCAGCCAATATCGCAGCAGGTATCGTTCCTGCGGTTGAGTTTGTATCCAACGGTCCAAGCTCAAGCCAAAATGACGGTGCACGTTGTGCAAATGCTCCGGTGATTAACGAAGACGAGCCAATTGATTTTGGTGATGCTCCAGACAGCTACCACACCACGCTTGCGTCAAACGGTCCTCGCCACGAAGTGGACGGTGCAACTTGGCTTGGCTCTGTTGCTCCAGATGGTGATGCCGACGGACAGGCAAACGATAACTCTGTGGGCACAGCCGATGAAGATGGTGTTGGTTTTGTATCCGCACTTGATCCAGGCTTAAGCTCAATTGTGAATGTGACAGCTTCTACTTCTGGCTACCTATCAGCATGGTTTGACTGGAACCGCGATGGTGACTTTGATGATGAAGGTGAGCAAGTCTTTACCGACCAATTACTGTCTGCGGGTAATAATCCCCTACCGTTTGTAGTTTCAACCGCTGCAACGGAAGGGTCTAGCTGGAGCCGATTCCGCTTTAGCCAACAAACCGGATTAAACTACGATGGTGGTTCGACGTCTGGTGAGGTGGAAGATTACCCAATTACCATCACTGGTAATGGTTACTCAGTGGAGTATTTCCCGAGTGCAGAAGATTACGCCACCGTGGCTTACGAAGATAACTGGCCATACACCGCAGACTACGACATGAACGATGTGGTCGTGAAATTCCGCATCACTGAAACCAGTCTTGCTGGTCATGTTGAGAATATCCAGATTACAGGTGACCTAGCGGCCTACGGCGCAAGTTACAAAAATGGCTTCGCAATCCGACTACCGGGTGTATTGAGAAGCTCGATTGAAAACGGATTAACAACGCTATCCTTCAATGGTGTAGAACAAGCATCTAATGGTTTGGAAAGTATTTCTGATGAAGCAATTTTCATCATCAGTGAAGACTTAAGCACACACGCGGCTAGCAGCTGTAGCTACTTCCGTACCGAGTCTGGCTGTGATGATAACGTTTCACTCACCTTTACCTTGAATGTGTACTTCACCGAAGGCTCTGACCGTTCAGCCATTCAAGCCATGCCATACGACCCGTTCATCTTCGCAACGCCGGGGACTTACCATGGCGACGGGATTACCTTCCAACCAGGTCGTAAATGGGAAGTTCACTTAGCAGACCAAGCACCAACAGAACAGTTTGATGACCAAAACCTCTTCGGTGTCGGCGTCGATGCAAGTGCCCCTGCGCAAGGTGTGTACTTCAAAACAGCAAACAACTTACCTTGGGCACTGTTGATAGTAGAAGATTGGGATTGGCCGCTAGAGCGTGTAGACATGGTCGATGCATACCCTCAATTCCAAACTTGGGCTGAGTCTGGTGGCGAACGAAGCACAGATTGGCACACCGCTCCAACACCTAACAAATGCTACATTCCATAGGGAGATAACATTATGAAAGCACTTATCACAATCATCATGGGATTAGCACTAACGGCTTGTGGCGGTGGCGGCGGAGGTGGTAACAGTACACCACCTTCACCAACCCAAACCACCGTTGCAGAGGAAGACACAACCCAACAGGAAGAAACAACCGTAGAAGAGACTACCGTAACTGTAGAAAATGCAACCATGCAGGACCTAGTAGTACCGGATGGCTTTAGCTACAACTCAGTGACGGAGGGTACGCTCAATGTAGACATCAGTGGTTTCTCTTCACAACGTGCACACCTAAGTGTGTACAAAGAGTTTGTCGAGAACAGTTCAGGTAACTACGATGCAAAATATCCAAGCAAAGTCGCATCGGTTCCACTCAACAACGGTACAGCAAACGTCGACTTTAATGTTTCTGATAGCCAAGGTAGCCTACTTGTTGAAATTTGGTTCTATGACGGCAGTGACCCAATTCAGAAAGTGATTACTTCTGGAGACAACACTTGGACCATGTAACTAGATAGATTGAAGGCATGGCGAAAGCGACCTTTCATCATAAATCTTCAATCTCAAGCTTAAAAATCGCATCGTTCTTTTGAACATGCGATTTTTTTGTTGTAAAACAGTAAGATTATCCACCTAGCAAACTAAAGACAATGCAAGCACTGATTAGTACTGATGAACTCAATAGCCTTCTCGGCCAACCTAACGTCAAGCTCCTCGACGCTAGTATTGCGTTTCAAATCCCTTCTGAAGGCAAAAAGATTCAAGATAAGTGGATTCCAAATACTTTACGCTTCGATTACGACAATGACTTTTGCTTACCCGGTTCTTCCCTGCCGCATATGATGCCAACAGAAGAAGGCTTCAACCAAAGTGCGCAACAACTCGGTTTGAACAACGAAGATTTGATTGTGGTTTATGACAACTCAGGCACTTTAGCCGCGCCAAGAGCTTGGTGGATGTTCAAAGCTATGGGACATGATAATGTTCGAGTCTTAAACGGCGGCCTTCCCGCTTGGATTGAAGCCGGATTCCCTGTTGAAAGTACCCTATCGCAACCAAGCGAAGAAGGTAACTTTGCAGGTAAGCTCAACCAAAATGCCTTTTTGAGTGCACAAGATGTTCTTGCTCATTCAACCAATAAAAGTGCCAACATCATCGATGCCAGAGCCAAAGCACGATTCCTTGGTGAAGTGCCTGAGCCACGAGAAGGTCTACGTAGTGGGCACATTCCAAATTCGGTTTGCTTACCGTTTCAAGAACTCTTGACCAACGGTCACATTAAACCAAACTCAGAGTTGCAACAGATATTTAGCGCACTAACGATAGATAGTGACAATTCGATTATTTTTAGTTGCGGTTCCGGTGTAACCGCATGCATTTTATTACTCGCGGCGTATCAAATTGGTCTAGACAATCTGTCGGTGTACGACGGTTCTTGGACCGAATGGGGTGCTGACCACTCTCTACCTATCGAGCGTTAAGACAAGTGTCTGTTTAACAAAGTATCTTACGTTTATCTAAAGATGATGTGTTCCAATAAACTAAACGCAGCTTCTAAACCAAACTTGTCATTTCGAAATAGAAACTGGCTATGAGTGATTTGTCCCTCCTCATAGCCTGACTACATCAAAAGCCGACTATTTCCGTTAGCGTTCAGATGTCGCGTTACCGTGCATTTGCTCATCTAAGTTGAGCACGGTTAATGCGTTACTAACGCTCGTGGCGATCACGTCTATCGCTCCAGTTCTTAATGCTCCGAGTAGAGCGAGTGGCTTGCTGTTCTCAGCTGCGATCGCAATGACTTCCGAGATCGGCCGAAACTCTTCAATACCAAGTCCAATTACTCGGTCACTCATTACCGTGTTCGCTACATTACCGTGAATATCAAAGAAGTCATAACCTGCAAAATCCCCTACCACACCTTGTTGAAGTCTCGACTGAACCACTTCATCAGGCGTAAACCAACCTAAGTCGACCATGTAACTGTTTTCGCTCATGTCACCAATACCAACCAAAGCAACATCGGCTTTACGTGCTAGGTCGAGCGTTTGTTTCACGGTTGCATTTTGCATGAAGGCCAACTTCTGTTCTCTATTTTCTGCGTATGCCGGCGCATAAAGGGTTTCAGAGGTTCCCCCATATTTCTTCGCCAACTGACGACAAATATGGTCGGCGTTATACATACCGCCACGCGGGTGAATACCACCAATGCCACACACAAATTTACAGTCACGCGGCGTAATAACACCAATATGGTGAGCGACAGACGACACGTTGCGCCCTTGTCCGACCGTCACCACCATGCCGTTTTTGAGCGTGCTAGTGAGATAATTGGACACCAATCCCGATACCTGTAGTCGTTGCGCTTCTTCATTCGGTTGATCAAGAGCAACAAGCGCGCGCTTAACGCCGAATCGCTCGATCAAACGTTGTTCAATCTTGGCGCTGAACACCGGATGGTATTTAACGGTAATTTCAACAATGCCTTCATCACGCGCCTGCTTGAGCATTCGCCCGACCTTTGCGCGTGATATGGCAAATTTTCTCGATATCTCTTCCTGAGTCGCACCGTCTTGATAATACGCGACGGAAATCTCTGTCAACAAATCCGTGTTTTCAATGGAAATATCTTGATTAGAACTGCTCATGGTTTCTCTCGCCCTTTAAGAGGATCGATATTGTATGCAATAAGTGAACATATGCTCATTGACTTAGCATATGTTCTTTATCAATTTAAACGCTACATTTGCTCATCGCAATAACATTTTCTCACTACAATTTTTTACCCTCTTGGACAACGCTCAAGCTTTGAACAATAAGGGCAATCGTTTATTTGGGTTAACCACTAAACACACAGTAAAAAAACGTTGATGAAGTTCACTATAAGTCCATTTCAGCGATTGACTTTCAGCATAGATAGGATA
>NZ_JADDYG010000250.1:32760-38493 GCF_015163535.1 Vibrio sp. OPT46
ACGTTTATTTGGGTTAACCACTAAACACACAGTAAAAAAACGTTGATGAAGTTCACTATAAGTCCATTTCAGCGATTGACTTTCAGCATAGATAGGATAAATATGGACACATCATTTACTCAGCTATCGATCAAATGTTCATAGCATTTGTTCGGTAACGAAATTTTCCGTAGTTGGCTGAGCAGATGTCTCATTAAATGCGATGAGACGGTTAGCTAACTCGCTTGCAAATGCACAAGCTGTGATAACAAAAATCACGCTTAAGCCCATTTAAATAGGATGATCGATTATGAGCAACAAGTTAGAGCAACTTCGTAAACTAACGACTGTAGTAGCAGACACTGGCGAAATTGATGCAATTAAAAAGTATCAGCCAGAAGACGCAACAACTAACCCTTCTCTTATCCTTAAAGCCGCTCAAATCGCAGAGTACGCACCTCTAATCGATGCTTCAATCGAATACGCTAAAGCACAGAGCAACGACAAAGCTCAACAAGTTCAAGATACTTGTGACATGCTTGCAGTAAACATCGGTAAAGAAATCCTAAAAACTATCCCAGGTCGTATCTCTACAGAAGTAGACGCTCGTCTATCTTACGATATGGAAGGCAGCGTAGCGAAAGCTCGTCAACTAGTGAAAATGTACAACGATGCTGGCATCACTAACGACCGTATCCTTATCAAACTGGCTTCAACTTGGGAAGGCATTCGCGCAGCTGAGATCCTAGAAAAAGAAGGCATCAACTGTAACCTAACGCTTCTATTCTCGTTCGCTCAAGCACGTGCTTGTGCAGAAGCGGGTGTATTCCTAATCTCGCCATTCGTTGGTCGTATCATGGACTGGTACAAAGCGAAAGAAGGCCGTGACTTCGAAGCTCAAGAAGATCCAGGCGTACTATCTGTAACTAAGATCTACAACTACTACAAAGAATACGGCTACAAAACTGTAGTTATGGGCGCAAGCTTCCGTAACATCGGTGAGATCTTAGAACTAGCTGGTTGTGACCGTCTAACTATCGCTCCTGCTCTACTTGCAGAACTAGAAGCAGCTGAAGGTGAAGTAGTTGAGAAACTAGTTGATTCTAAAGGCGCAGCTGAGCGTCCAGCACCAATGACTCACGCTGAGTTCCTATGGGAACATAACCAAGACCCAATGGCTGTTGAGAAGCTGGCTGAAGGTATCCGCAACTTCGCCGTTGACCAAGGCAAACTAGAAGCGATGATCGAAGCTAAGCTTTAATTGCTTACCAAAAGCGAGTAGCCCGTCTACTCGCTTTTACCATCAGCACTATTTTCAAAAAATTCTATTTGAACTTGTTTCGGCGAGTTCCCTCTATTTAAATCAAATATCGAGAAGTAATCACTATGGATCGTAAACATCTAGCAAATGCAATCCGTGCGCTAAGCATGGATGGTGTTCAACAAGCTAACTCTGGTCACCCAGGTGCACCTATGGGTATGGCTGACATCGCTGAAGTTCTTTGGCGCTCTCATCTAAACCACAACCCATCAAACCCTGAGTGGGCAGACCGCGACCGTTTCGTACTGTCTAACGGCCACGGCTCAATGCTGATTTACTCTCTACTGCACCTTGCAGGTTACGAGTTGTCTATCGACGATCTGAAAAACTTCCGTCAGCTTCACTCTAAAACTCCTGGTCACCCAGAGTACGGTTACGCGCCAGGAATCGAGACCACAACGGGTCCGCTAGGTCAAGGCATCACTAACGCGGTTGGTATGGCTCTAGCTGAAAAAGCGCTAGCAGCACAGTTCAACAAAGAAGGCCACGACATCGTTGACCACTTCACTTACGTGTTCATGGGCGACGGCTGTCTGATGGAAGGTATTTCGCACGAGGCATGTTCTCTTGCAGGTACTCTAGGTCTAGGCAAGCTGATCGCGTTCTGGGATGACAACGGCATCTCTATCGACGGTCACGTTGAAGGTTGGTTCTCTGACGACACACCTAAGCGTTTCGAAGCTTACGGTTGGCACGTAATCCCTGCAGTCGATGGTCACGATGCTGACGCAATCAACGCAGCAATTGAAGCGGCGAAAGCGGATCCACGTCCTACACTTATCTGTACTAAGACTATCATCGGTTTTGGTTCACCAAACAAATCTGGTTCACACGATTGTCACGGTGCGCCACTAGGTGCAGAAGAAATCGCAGCAACACGCAAAGAACTAGGTTGGGAGCACGGTCCTTTTGAAATTCCGCAAGAAGTCTACGCAGAATGGTCAGCGAAAGAAACAGGCGCAGCTAAGGAAGCAGCGTGGAACGAGAAATTTGCAGCTTATGAAGCAGCGTACCCTGAGCTGGCAGCTGAATTTAAACGCCGCGTAAACGGTGAGCTTCCTGCACAGTGGGAAGAGAAAGCAAGCCAAATCATTGCTGATCTTCAAGCTAACCCAGCAAACATTGCATCACGTAAAGCGTCTCAAAATGCTCTAGAAGCATTTGGTGCTTTACTACCAGAGTTCATGGGTGGCTCTGCTGACCTAGCACCTTCTAACCTAACCATGTGGTCTGGTTCTAAGTCTCTAGAGGCAAGCGACTTCTCTGGTAACTACATCCACTACGGCGTACGTGAATTCGGTATGACAGCGATCATGAACGGTATCGCGCTACACGGTGGTTTCGTTCCTTACGGCGCAACATTCCTAATGTTCATGGAGTACGCACGTAACGCAATGCGTATGGCTGCGCTGATGAAAATTCAGAACATCCAAGTGTACACGCATGACTCTATCGGTCTTGGCGAAGATGGTCCAACTCACCAACCAGTTGAGCAAATGGCATCGCTACGCCTAACACCAAACATGAGCACATGGCGTCCATGTGACCAAGTTGAGTCCGCTGTAGCTTGGAAACTAGCGATTGAACGTAAAGATGCACCGACAGCACTTATCTTCTCTCGTCAAAACCTTGCGCAACAAGAGCGCACAGCAGAACAAGTAGCAGACATCGCGAAAGGTGCTTACATTCTGAAAGATTGCGAAGGCAAGCCAGAGCTAATCCTTATCGCAACAGGTTCTGAAGTTGAACTAGCAGTAGAAGCAGCAGCACAGCTAACTGCTGAAGGTAAGAAAGTACGCGTTGTTTCAATGCCATCAACAGACGCATTCGACAAACAAGACGCCGCTTACCGTGAAGCTGTACTGCCATCAGACGTAACAGCACGTATCGCAATTGAAGCAGGTATTGCTGACTTCTGGTACAAGTACGTAGGCTTCGACGGTCGCATCATCGGTATGACTTCATTCGGTGAATCTGCACCAGCTGGCGAACTATTCAAAATGTTTGGTTTCACGACTGAAAACGTAGTGAACACAGCAAAAGAGCTACTCGCGTAATTGCAGTAAAAAGATAGTCAGTTTTCTCTATTGCGAATGTGAAAACTGAAAAGCCCCACCAGCAATGGCGGGGCTTTCTTTTATCTGGCTCCTATTCGCATAAACGCAGCCAGGACATAAACATCACAACTTTCGTTACGACTATTTGTCTTCAAATCGAAGTGCGAGCTGATAGAAATCTTGTACTTGGTCTTTCAACTGTCGGCTATTTTGCTCAACTGAATGTGTTGCTGCCAAGTTTTGTTCTGCGGTCGAAGCAATAGAATGAATGTGCTGGTTTACATCACTAGATAGCTTTAACTGGTTATTCGCCGCTTCTGCTACATCAACCATCAGCCCACTCATGGTTTGCATCATCTGTTCAACTTCAGACAAACGCAACGCGCTTTGTTCTGCTACTTGAGAACAGGCATCGGTTTGCTCTTTGTTTGCCAGAATATCTTTCTGCCAACTTTGAATCGTTGCCAACATAGTGGAGATAGAGGCTTGGATTTGTTCAGTTGCATTGGATGTTCGCCCAGAAAGCGCGCGGACCTCATCAGCTACAACAGCAAAACCACGACCTTGCTCCCCTGCTCTTGCCGCTTCAATCGCCGCGTTGAGTGCCAGTAAATTGGTTTGCTCTGCGATCCCACCAATCTCTTCCATCAAATGGTTCACCTTCTGCGCCTGATCACTCAGTTGATACGTCGTTTCCGTCGCTTTTTCAGCTTGAAGGCTTAACTTCGCTAGATTGGTGTGCGTTTGATCAATGGTCTCCTTCGCCATCAAGCATGACTTCAATGTATCATCAATCAACATATGGGCATCATTGGTACTCGAAGAAACCGAATTTGCCGACGACTCCACCTCTTGGGTAGCATCTCGCACACGATGAATATCGGTATTTTGCTGATTTAATGCAGCCGAGACTTCTGCCGTTGTTTGACTGAGCTCTTCGGCGCAATGCTGCAAAGGCAATGCGGAGTCAGTCATTCTTCCTAACACGGTTCGAATTCTTGCGGATAGCATTTTGATATGGAAATCGGCAATCGAAAATGCCGTGTTACCGGAATAGATCAAGCGACTTACGCTGTCATATTGCTTTTGTAACTTTTTAAGTTGCTGAGGTGTATCAATTAACTCTTGGCGGAATAACAGAGCTAGAACACTTGCAGGTAACGCACTTGCAAGCCAAGCCAACGGCCCTTCAACAGACAACGCATATGCGGTTGCAGGTGCGGTTAGTGCACCAAGTAGAATCGCATAGCGAATGGTTTCATTGATTTTCAACGACCAAGTTCGGCCAGACTTCTCTGCAGCACGCATGCTTTTGTAGGCTTTTGTCGCAATATCAACCCACTCTCGCTTTGGTTTCACGCGCACTGATTGATACCCAACAACATGGTTGTCTTCGTAGATAGGGGTGACATAAGCATCAACCCAATAGTAACCGCCAGACTTAGTGGCATTCTTAACCATTCCACGCCAGGCTTTACCTTGTTTAAGGCGTGCCCACATATCACCGAAAGCGGCTTTAGGCATATCATTATGACGAACTATATTATGGTTCTGACCGACAAGTTCTTCGTGAGTGTATTCAGCAACGCGGCAAAAGGCTTCATTACAATATGTAATAACACCTTGTAAGTTCGTTGTTGAGACGAGTTCCTCAGACTCCCTCACGAGAGTTTCTTGAGCTTTATGAGAAATATTGGCTGACATAGACGAAACTTCTTTAGTTTTTATTGATTTTCGGCAAGATATATACAGGATTTTTATTTTTATTACAAAAAGTTAGATAAAAAGTCTTATCAAATCGACATTTTTATTGTGGGAATTCACATTATCGATAAAAACATAAAGAAGAGATTGTTGATTTGAGCTAATAAACAAACCCGACACGATAGGCCGGGTTATATATTAAGACTTAATTAAGCGGTTTGTGATTCTGGCTTTTTATTCGTTTTTAACGCAAACATCGCGATAACGAGTAACACAAATGGAAGAACATACAAATTAAGATTCTGCCAACCTACGGTAGACTCAAGCCAACCAGATAGTAATGCGGTGATGGTGACACAACTGAACACGAAGAATTCATTAAACGCTTGAGCCTTGCTTCTGTTTTTCGCTTCATAGCTTTGACTAAACAGCCCAGTTGCTGCGATAAACATAAAGTTCCACCCTATTCCTAACAGGATTAAAGCAAGACTAAAATGCCAGATAGACACTCCATGTATATTAATTCCAATACAAGCAACAAATAGCAATCCACCCGCCAAAATCATATTCTTAGCGCCAAACCGCTCTATCAGACGGCCCGTGACAAACGCAGGTGCAAACATACCCAACACGTGCCATTCGATCACTCCCGCCGCTTTATCAAAATCAAAG
>NZ_JADDYG010000250.1:38549-45259 GCF_015163535.1 Vibrio sp. OPT46
TCACAACCAATCATCGCTAAAGGAGTTGCTGTCATTAAAATGTTCATCACCGCGTACGCAACCATTGCCGCGATAACTGCCAGCATGAAATTAGGTCGACGAATAATCAGTCTCAGCTTATCCGCCTTAGCGTGTAGCGCCTGCGTGTGTGCAGGTGGAAAACGAATGGTTTGTAGCACAACCAACGCGGTTATATAAAGCACGACAAGCACAGCAAATGCACTAATGTATAAGCCATCATCTGACCACTGCTGCGAGTACACGGCCAGATTAGGCCCAAGGATCGCCGCTAACACCCCACCCGCCATAGATATCGAAATCGCCCTATGCCTTGCCGACTCTTCACACACTTCGATGGCAGCAAACCTGTATAGAGTACCGAAACCTATACCAACACCAAGCAAAAACGTAGACATGCAGAACAGATAGAAGTTTTGTTGACTTAATGCATACGTCGCTAGACTAGCACCCAAAATGCCAATGACATTACCAAGGCTAAAACCAAGGCGACGCCCTAACTTGCCCATAATTAGCGACGCAGGAATTGTCGCGGCCATCAGTCCCAAAAACTGCAGTGCAACTGGTAATGTGATAAAACTTGATGACGGCGCAAGTGTTTTGCCAATAAGGGCAATAACAGATATGAGTAAAATATTCCCTGTCATTAATAAGGCTTGGCAGAGGGATAGAAGCCATACATTACGATCCAAGTCCAAATTCCTTTTGGTTACGACGTATACAGATAACATATAGGAAAGCAGAAACAATAGAAAGATATGAGAGTAATTCTCAACAAAAAGAGCCAGAGGCATAGTACCTCTGGCTCTTCACTATTCACTTTTCGCTTTTAAAAAGTTTTTCTGTTGAGCTTACTTGTTGCGGCGCACTTTTACTGCATCAGAAAGCTGACGAAGTACCGTTTCCGTATCTTCCCAACCAATACATGCATCAGTGATCGACTGACCATAAGTGGCTGCTTTGCCATCCACTAAGTCTTGGCGACCTTCAACTAAATGAGACTCGATCATCACACCAAAAATGGCTTCTTCGCCAGCAGAGATTTGCTCGGATACATCATCAGACACCAGCATTTGACGCTTGAACTGCTTCGAGCTGTTAGCATGGCTAAAATCAATCATCACTTTTTTCGGCAGACCTGCAGTGTCCAGCTCATCTTTAATTTGAGCTACATGTGCTGCACTGTAGTTTGGTTCTTTACCGCCACGTAGAATAATATGGCAGTCTGGATTACCAGCGGTTTCTACGATCGCGGAATGACCGTATTTTGTTACTGAAAGGAAGTGATGGGAAGCGCTTGCAGAACGAATCGCGTCGCTCGCTATTTTAATATTCCCGTCTGTACCGTTTTTGAAACCTACAGGACAAGAAAGACCAGAAGCTAGCTCGCGGTGAACCTGAGATTCTGTCGTACGAGCACCGATAGCGCCCCAACTGATCAAATCCGCCACGTACTGAGGTGTGATCATATCTAAGAATTCACTTGCCGTTGGCAAGCCCATATCGGTTAGATCAAGAAGAAGTTTACGTCCGATACGTAGACCATCATTTAGCTTATAGGTGTCATTTAAGTAAGGGTCATTGATAAGGCCTTTCCAACCAACGGTTGTACGCGGCTTTTCAAAATAAACTCGCATAACAACCTCAAGCTGCTCGCCCAGTTCATCACGTAGTACTTTTAGCTTTTTACCGTACTCAACCGCGGCAGCCGGATCGTGAATAGAACACGGGCCAACGATCACGAGTAATCGATCGTCTTTTCCTTCAAGAATATTGTGAATGGCGTTACGGCAATCAAAAGTGGTCGAAGAAGCGGTTTCAGTCGCTGGGAACTTCTCTAATACTGCAACAGGTGGCAATAACTCTTTTACTCTATTTATTCTTACATCATCAGTTTGAAACATTACTTCTACTTCCTGGTTTTATTTCCGACCCCATTTTTACCAACTGAACTCATTGCAACATTGTTCACAAAGCGAGCAGCATCAAGGGCTGTGGTCATTTTCTGTCTAGCGTTTAAGTAACTTATCGGCTTAGGCGTAGACTTGCAATCAGTTTTTGCAAATAAATGCAAATAAAAACCACCTGTTAACCACCACGCACAATGTAAAGTAAAGTTTACGAAAAAAGTTCAAAATAATCATCAATTTTCTTATGCACCAAAAAATCTTTACTACAATGTAAGAAATATCAGAAGTTTGTGAGGTATTTTTGGGTAGTAAATGTTGATCAAGTTCAAATATATTGTTGCTTGATATGAAATGATTAGAATATTAAACTAATTTCTTATAAACGCTGGTTTTTTCTAATTTTTTGATAAAACGAAGTAGAAGTTAATATGCAATCAATACAAGGAAACATTATGAACAAAGTAGCAATTGCAGTAGCAGCAGTGGTAGCTGGTAGTAGCGCGCTTTTAAACTCTGCTCAAGCTGAAATGTACATCGGGGGCAAAGTGGGCATGACTACACTTGACGACGCTTGCTATCTAAATAGCCCTTGTGATGATGAAGCGTTCGGTGCAGGACTACATATCGGTTATGACTTTACCGATATCATTGGGCTAGAGTACGGCGTAGACTTCTTAGGCGACTATGAAGGAAACTCTAGGTCAGGGGCTAATACGATTAATACGATTGACGGCAATCTAACGGCTTTAACACTTGCACCTAAATTCAACTGGCACTTAAACGACTCTTGGAATCTATTTGCTAAGATCGGTGGTGCTTACATGATGTCTGATGACGAAACAGACTTTGTCCCAACAGGTTCTTTGGGTGCTGAATACTCGATCGATAGAAACTGGAGTGTTCGCGCTGAATACCAACGCTACCAAGATATGTCTGACGACGTGTGGGACGACATGGATGCTAACTTCTTTGGTATCGGTGTTAACTACAAATTCGCAGCAGCTCCAGTTGTTGCAGCAGTTGTAACGGAAGAAGTGATCGAGCCAGATCCAGAACCAGTGATGATGAGCAAGGTGCACAAAGAAGAGTACGGTACAGGTACGTTTGAATTCGATAGTGCTAAGTTAACAGAGTCCGTTTCTGAACGTCTGGACAACTTTGTTTCATTCTTGAACGAATATCCTCAAGCTCAAGTAGAGATTACTGGTTACACGGATAGCTCAGGCCCTGCGGCATACAACCAAAAACTGTCTGAGCGTCGTGCTCAATCTGTTGCTGATTACCTAACCGCAGCTGGCATTGGTTCAGATCGTTTGACAGTTAAAGGTATGGGTGAAGAAAACCCAGTTGCTGACAACAGCACTCGCGAAGGTCGTGAGAAAAACCGTCGCGTAGAAGTTGTGGTACCTTCATTTGAATACCAAGAGCTAGTTCAACCAGAATAAGCATCTATGATTCATGATCGATGATGTGGTAAAAATTAATGGGGTGCATTTGCACCCCATTTTGATCTCATATTAAGGGATATTGCCACTATGGTTTTGGGAAAAAGATCAACTCATTATCTTGCACCATAACGCAATCCATACCAGCTGCACGCGCAGCTCGCTTCCCCAACTCAGTATCCTCGAACACAAGACACTGTGACGCCTCCAAGTCGAGTTGTTCCGCGGCCACCAAAAAGGTATCTGGAAAGGGTTTATGGTTCTCTACATCACTCGCGGTTACTACAACATCCAACTTGTCTAATAAACCTGCATGGCTTAATAAGCGCATGGCACTTTCTCGTTGGCTGCCAGTCCCGACTGCAATTTTCTTATGGCCTAAATATTCCTCTAACACGATGTTCGTGCAAGGAATAACGTCACCATGAAGCTCCATAGCAGCGAATGTTTCCATTTTAAATGTCGCGACAGTTTTAGGATCTAATGAAAGCTCATGCACACGATTTAGTTCCTCAACAATTTTAAAGCTCGGCATCCCTCCCAAACTGTGAAACCATTCCTGGCAAAACGGAAAATCAAAACGCTCAGCAGTTGCTTGCCAAGCTGCCAAGTGGGCTGGCATGGTATCGATTAGAGTACCATCCATATCAAATATGAATCCCTCATAGGGTCTAAAATCAATCGTGCTCATGTCTTTTCTTCTATTTGTGCATCTGTAATGTTAATTTATCAGCTCTTTCAATCGTCCTTACCGGCATTTACTTATCATGCTCAAAATTTCGAACTCCGTCACAATTCAAGAGTGGGAAATTCAATTATCCCCAATTAGAGCTCAAGGAAATGGTGGTCAGAACGTTAACAAGGTGGCGTCCGCTATACACCTGCGCTTTGATATCCGGCATTCAAGCTTACCTGACTTTTACAAAGAGCGATTACTTGCACTTTCTGATAGTCGTATAAGTAAAGATGGCGTGATCATCATCAAAGCGCAACAATTTCGGACACAAGAACAAAATAAGGAAGACGCCCTAAATCGGCTTCAAGCATTGATAAAAGCTGCCGCTTTACAGGAGAAGAAGCGTATTAAAACGAAACCAACCCGCGCTTCTCAACGCCGACGACTTGATACAAAAAACAAGCACGGAGCGAAAAAACAGCAACGTAAAAAAGTGCTGTATTAGTGCATGTCGTTTTCTCGACATGTTAGTTGAACAACGTTTGCTAGCCCTTGGAAATCTCATTGGATTTCTCTTTTTAGTTACTTATTCAGGAAACAACAATATGACTATTAGGCAAAAACTCTACTTCCTCGGAGTTATCGCCATTTTAGGCATCGTGGCCCTTTTGGGTACGTCATCCCATTTTGAAAATAAGAGCAATGATCTTAATCACGCCATCAAACTCGTTGGTGATCTAGAAATACGCTTACTCAACTTACGCAGAAATGAAAAAGATTTCCTACTGCGTAGTAATGACAAATATCTAAATAAGTTTGACGCCAATGTTGACAAGTTTATAGACACAGAAAAAGAGCTTGCGAACATACTCAAGAGTAATGAATTACCTTCCAGTCAACAATTTAAGCAAGACTTGCTCGCATACCAAAGGGGCTTTCAGAATCTGGTCAGCGCTTACCAACGATACGGGCTTGATTCAAAGAGTGGGCTTCTCGCCGGTTACGAACAAGCACTATTAGAAGCTAAACAACGTTCAGACCACCAGCAGTTATTGGCATTAGTCCGTTTTGACTCTGCGGTAAAAGCAGGACTATTCAATAGTGACTTGCTTGAGGGGCAATATGCTCCGGAGCTTATCAAAACAGGTAAGCAATTGGCGGCCCAAAAGCAAGTTGTTGGGGTTGCTTATGACAAAGGCCTACTCGGTGAAACTCGCGCATTATCCCATGCCGTAGAAGAGCAATTTGAAACCTTTTCCACAGCCCTTAGCTCTGCTGCCGCACAACGTGATGAACAAATGTCGACCATCAAGCAGGTCATTACAGCTCTGATCTTAGTCGTTATTTTCGCATTGATTTGGCAAATATCACGTTCAATCAATACGCGAGTGAATAGCTTACTTGGCACCATTCGAAGTATCAGCGAAACGAACAACATGGGACTTCGATCTGATTTGAAAGGTCAAGACGAGCTATTTGATATCAGTCATCACCTCAATGACCTATTGGATAAGCTTGAGCATCTAATTAGTAGTACCCAAGAAAAATCGGCGCAACTCACTGCAAGTACCGATAATATGCATCGTGAGTTAGAAGGCGTTATGGAGCAATTCCACACTCAAACTGACCACACAGCATCAATGGCGACGGCAGTTCAGCAAATGGTTGCCACAATAGGTGAAATCTCTGAGAGCACATCAGTTGCGGTAGAAGGCGTACATCAGGCAGCGAATAATGCCGAACAAGGTCGAGGAGTTGTTGAGGCGACGGTAACCAACATCGGTCAACTAACCACGATTTTATCAAACAGCCAGCAGTCGATTGGCTCGCTGAATCAGCATGTAGATAAAATTGGTGGTGCCGTGAACATCATCCAAGAGATTGCAGAGCAAACCAACCTACTAGCTCTCAACGCAGCAATTGAAGCCGCGCGAGCAGGCGAACAAGGCCGCGGGTTTGCAGTTGTTGCCGATGAAGTACGCGCCCTAGCTAGCCGAACTCATCAATCCACAGAGGAAATCACGCGGGTAGTTGCAGATATTCAAACTCAAATGTCTACAGTTGTTGCTGATATTGATCAATGTAACGATCAAGGGCAACAAACACTTAATGCTTCTGAAAAACTGGATTCTAGCCTGCAACAGATCATCACTGACATGCATTCAATTCAAGGTAATTCGGAGCGCATAGCTTCAGCAATTGAAGAACAAGGTATCGTGATGAACCAAGTTAGCGGTTCAATCACCGAGCTAAACGCAATATCTGAGAATAACATGCAATCCGCTCAGGAATGCTTGCATGAAGTGAACTCTGTCTCTGCTCAAGCTCATGATATGGATGAAGCCGTTGCACAATTCAAAACTGCGCTAAAATAACCCTTTTTCAAAATAGAAAGCCCGAGGCAATCATTGCTTCGGGCTTTTTTTCAATTGTCACTTCGTGCTTACTGCGCACTTCGGATGTGATTACTCATCATCAAGAGGAACCAGCTTGGTGTTGCCGCCATGAACTTTCTCACGCTGTCTTTGCACCAGAGCGTAGAAGCCTGGGATCAAGAATGTACCTGCTAGAAGCACACACAATAGACCACCAATCAGCGACACGCCGAGTGAGTTTTGACTCACGTGCCCCGCGCCAGCGGCAAAGATAAGCGGGAAGATA
>NZ_JADDYG010000250.1:45269-48185 GCF_015163535.1 Vibrio sp. OPT46
GCCATGAACTTTCTCACGCTGTCTTTGCACCAGGGCGTAGAAGCCTGGGATCAAGAATGTACCTGCTAGAAGCACACACAATAGACCACCAATCAGCGACACGCCGAGTGAGTTTTGACTGACGTGCCCCGCACCAGCGGCAAAGATAAGCGGGAAGATACCCAGGATAAATGACCAGGATGTCATATTCACAGCGCGGAAACGTAACGTGCCTCCTTTAACCGCTGCACTATCGATATCAGCATCTTTTTCTTCTCGCTCTTGCTTGGCGAACTCCACAATCAAAATTGCGTTTTTCGCCGCCAAGGCTATGAGCAAGACAAGACCAATTTGGGCATACAAGTTAAGCGGCGTGCCAGTTAGATTCAACGCAAGGAAGGAACCTAACGTTGCTACTGGGACCACCAAAATAATAGCCAGTGGAATACTCCAACTCTCATACTGAGCCACCATAAACAAGTAAATGAAGATCAAAGCCAGCGCAAACGCATAAATGGCTTGGTTACCCGCGAGCACTTCCTGATAAGCCATACCTGTCCATTCATACGTGTACCCTTGTGGAAGAACTTCAGCAGCAACGCGTTCCATTGCGGCAATCGCATCACCACTAGAGTAACCCGGTGCTGGTTGGCCTTGAATGATAGCACTGCGGTACATGTTGTAACGCCACGCCACATCAGGCTCAAACACTTGCTCGTAGCTCACTAGCGTACTTAACGGGACCATATCACCGTTCGAAGAACGAACATGGAAACGCTCTAGATCTTCCATGCTGCTACGGTGCTGGCTATCAGCTTGCATGGTTACGCGGAAGTTCTTACCAAACATGGTGAAGTCATTCACATAAAGCGAACCTAAGTTGCCTTGCAAGGTTTGGAAAATAGACGACAGCGAAATACCTAATTGCTGCGCTTTCTCACGATCGATATCAACGTAGTAGTGCGGAACATTCGCGCGGAACGTGCTAAACGTGTAGGCAATTTCAGGCGCTTGGTTAGCCGCTTGGATCATTTCTCCCATGACCATCGACAAGTCGGTACGACTTCGCCCTAGCGTGTCTTCAAGCACAAACTCAAAACCAGACGCAGCGCCCATACCTGGAACCGCCGGTGGTCCCATCGCAAAAACAACCGCTTGAGGTAACTCTGTCGCCGCTCGCCCGTTAATACGTGCCGCGATAGCATTAGCAGAGTGCTCTCCTTGCAGCGAGTTACGAGTATCCCAGTCATGCAATTTGATAAATACAGAAGCACCGTTTGATGCTGCTGCGCCTGTCATAAACGAGTAACCGTTCGCAACCGTCACACCATCCACACCAGGCTCTTCACCGATCATTTTCATTAAATCATTGGTGACTTCTTCAGTACGTGATAAAGAGGCTGAATCTGGTAGCTGTACGTTAACCAGCAAAATGCCTTTATCTTCTTGAGGAACAAACGCTGTAGAGGTGGTTTTCGCAAAGAAAGTGACCGCTGCGATAGCAACTATAAAGAACGTCACGAGCAGTAAAGACTTCTTCACCAAGAAACCAGCGATCTGGCCATAACGCGTAGTGATGCGCTCTAAGCCTCTGTTGAAAGCCTGGAACCAGTTAGCGGTATTGCCCCCACCCTGCTTCAATACCAGAGAACAAAGTGCTGGAGACAGCGTCAATGCATTGATGGATGAAATCACAACCGAAATACAGATGGTCAAAGCGAACTGGCGATACATGATACCGGTGATACCTGGCAGCATGGCGACGGGTATGAATACCGCAAGTAGAACCAAGGTCGACGTGATGATTGGGCCCGTTACTTCTTTCATCGCTAGCAACGTCGCTTTACGCGGTGAAATGCTTGGGTCTTTCGCCATGGTAGTATCGACGTTTTCGATAACCAGAATCGCATCGTCCACCACGATACCAATCGCAAGGATCAAGCCAAACAAAGTAACCGTATTAATGGTGAAGCCCGTTGCCTGCATGATGGCAAACGTACCAATCAGAGAAACGGGGATCGCGACAACAGGAATCAACGTTGCACGCGCACTACCCAAGAACAAGTAAGTTACAGCAATCACCAATAGAATCGCTTCAATCAGTGTTTTTACTACCCCTTTGATCGATTCAGATACGAACACGGTTGTATCGTAGCTGGTCTCGTATTCCATTCCCTCTGGGAAGTTTTTGCTCAAGCCTTCAAGGAGCTCCATGACGGCCTGACCACTTTCTAACGCATTCGCATCCGATTGAAGAGACAACGCAACGATTGACGCGTCCTGGCCACGGAACTTACCGTTACCATCGTAGAACTTTTTGCCTAGTTCAACGCGAGCAACATCTTTCAGATAAACCGTAGAGCCATTGGGATTAGCTCGAAGGACTACGTTCTCAAACTCACTCACGCTTTCCAAGCGACCTTTGGTCACAAGGTTAAACTGAACTTCTTGCGGATTGTTGTATGGTGCTGCACCTACACGCCCTGCCGCAACTTGAACGTTCTGTTCAGCCAAAGCGGCGTATACGTCTGACGTGGTTAGCTTAAGGTTGGCCATTTTTTCAGGATCTAACCAAACACGCATTGCGTATTCGCCACCACCAATCACGTTAACTTCACTGATACCTTTCGCACGAGCCAACTGATCTTTTACATTCAAGTTAATGTAGTTAATCAAGAACTGATCATCGTATTTGCCATCAGGTGAATAGAAGTTAAGTACCATCAGCAAGTCAGGTGAACGCTTTTTCACCGTCACACCAACCATGCGAACTTCTTGAGGCAGTTTTGACTCAATCTGTGACACGCGGTTTTGCACGTTAACTTGCGCCATATCTGGATCGGTGCCGACATCGAACGTGACGTTTAGGCTGTAAGAGCCATCGTTCGCGCTCTTTGAAGACATGTATATCATATCCTCAACGCCGTTGACTGAGGT
>NZ_JADDYG010000250.1:48328-52153 GCF_015163535.1 Vibrio sp. OPT46
ATCGCGCCAGCTAGCGTTAATATGATCGAAATAACCAGCGCGAATTTAGGTCTCTGAATAAAGAAACGACTTAACATAGTGCCCCCTACTGCTTGTCTTCAGCAGGTGCTTGAAGGCGCACTTCTACACCATTACGCACACGTTGTAGGCCTTGTGTAATAACTGTATCTTCCTGATCGAGCCCTTCTCGAATGATAATACCTTGTTCAACCTGAGGGCCAAGCTCTACGTTACGACGCTCTGCGACATTTCCCTCAGTCATCACCATCACAAAGTCACCTTCTAAGTCAGTTTGAACGGCACGTCGTGGAATAACAATAACGTCCTTCGTATTCTTATCTCTCAAGTTCACTTTGATGTGTTGACCCGGAAGTAACTTCTGCTCTGGGTTTGGCACTAGCGCGCGCATAGCAATCGTACCCGTTTTGGTGTCAATACGATTACCTAAGAAATCAAGCTTACCGAGATGCTCAAAAAACTGTCCATTTTCCAGTTCAAGCTGAACTTCAACGCGGTTTGATTCTGCTGAGCCGTCGCCTTTGACTTGATCCATACCCATGGCTAAACGCTCACGCTCACTCACACTAAATGAGGTATGAACTGGATCTAAACTCACCAGAGTTGTCAGCACGCCAGATGACGGAGAAACCAGATCACCCGTACTAACTTTGGTATCACTAATACGTCCGCTAAAAGGTGCTCGGATTTGAGTATAGGAAAGGTTAACTTCAGCAAGTTTAAGTTGAGCATTTGCCGCTTCTAGCTCTGCTCTCGCACCAAGAAGTGCCGCAGTTAAAGCATCAAACTCAGATTGAGAGATACTACCGCGAGGCAACAAGTTTTTACCTCGAGTATGATCTAATTCGGCTTTTTTTAGCGCCGCTTTAGCTTGTGCAAGTGCGGCTTTAGCACTCGCGACTTGGGCTTCAAAAGAAGATGGCTCGATAGAGTAAAGGAGCTGCCCTTTTTCTACCATTTGCCCTTCTTCAAAGTGACGAGCTTTTAAGTAGCCAGAAATCTGCGCGGTAATATTGGTATCTTCTACTGCTTCAATGCGACCGATATAAGACTTGCTCGGTTGGTAGTCGATAACCGTGACATCCTGAGTCACTACGAGAGGCGCTTGACCTTTCGTTTGGGCATTATTAGCTTCCCCGCATCCAGCGAGGATTGCTGTAGCCGCCATTAGTGCGACAAGTGGTTTCTTTTGCATGTATTTACCGTCTTTATAGAACAGGATATTGTTGAATTCCTATCAACCTTACTCCTTGCTGCCACTGAAAACTTCACTGAAAAGCGCCCAAGGTGTTTCTAAATGTAAACATGAGAAACAAAAGGAAAATAAAGTAATTTAGTTAACAGTGGTATTCAATGAGCAATATACATACAACTCAATCATAACTATTTAATATACGCCTTAGGAGATCGCGAATTTTAGCGTGTGCTTGGAAACACTAACGGGAGTATTGTATTCGGGCGTAAAGTGAGATTCAGTGCTCAAGATAAGAACGTTTTGTGGCTAAAAAGGTAAAAAGTGACGCCTTCATACTCAAGACCCCGATTTTGACTATTTTTTTAATATAAATGGGTTATCATTCAATTAATTCAACGCCTTCGACAGAGAGGATGACTATGATTTCTAAATGGGCGAAACGCTTTTACCAGATGGCAGAACTAGTGGCGTCTTGGAGTAAGGACCCATCAACACAAGTCGGTGCCGTTATTACTAAACAGAATCGCATTGTATCTGTTGGATTTAATGGCTATCCGCATGGTGTTTCTGACAGTGTCGACACCGATGAGCGCGAGTTGAAATACCTTAAAACACTGCACGCGGAAGAGAACGCAATTTTGTTCTCAAAACGTGACTTAGACGGATGTGATATTTGGGTAACGCATTTTCCTTGCCCTAACTGCGCGGCAAAGATCATTCAAACAGGGATCTCACACGTACACTGCCCTGAGCAGTCTGAAGACTTTTTATCTCGCTGGGGAGATAAAATCCAAGTCAGTCAAGATATGTTCGATCAAGCGGGTGTGAAAGTCGACTGGTTACCGCTAGAAGACATTGAAATTGAAGACAAAGACGTGCGCTAGTATCCCATCTTAATAGTTAAATAGCCCAGAGAGATCTGGGCTATTTTGTTATTAAATCTGCAAGAGGTCTCGACGTAGTCTTTTAACTGTGTTTTTTCGCTGTGAGCTCAGCAATTTTGACAATAACGAGTACTGATTTTTCCATCATTTCAACAGAAATAAACTCATGAATTCCGTGGAAGTTAAAACCACCGGTGAAGATATTCGGGCACGGCAAACCCATAAAAGATAAACGAGCACCATCTGTACCACCACGAATAGGTTTTATAATCGGTTCCACATCACACGCTTCCATCGCTTGCTTTGCCAGCTCAATGATATGAGGGTAAGGCTCAACCATTTCTCTCATATTGTAATAGCTGTCTTTTATTTTTAGCTCTACAGAACCATGGCGTAAACCCGTGTTCATTTCATCGACGAGTTTCTGCATAAAGGCTTTTCGATCCTCAAGTCTTTGACGGTCAAAGTCTCTAATAATGTAACCTAGCTCGCTTCGTGCAACGCCCATTTCTGCCGATTTTAGATGGAAGAACCCTTCGTAACCTTCGGTTGTTTCCGGAGTTTGATCTTGGGGCATTTGAACTTGAAATTTCGCAGCCAAGTTCATCGCATTGACCATTTTGCCTTTTGCAGTACCTGGATGAACGCTAACACCATGAAAAATTACATCAGCGTTTGCTGCATTAAAGTTTTCGTATTCCAACTCACCTTGCGGGCCACCATCTATAGTGTATGCCCATTTCGCGCCAAATTTTTTAACATTAAACAAATCTGCACCACGACCGATTTCTTCATCCGGAGTAAAGCCGATACAAATGTCGCCGTGTGGAATGTCTGGGTTTTCCAGTAGCAGAGCTACCGCGGAAAGAATCTCTGCGATACCAGCTTTGTTATCCGCGCCAAGTAATGTAGTGCCATCGGTAGTAATAAGATTGTGGCCATGTAGGTGATGTAAATCTGGGTATTGCACGGGAGATAACACTTCATCCCCCAACCCTAATGCAATATCGCCGCCCTGGTAATCTTCGATGAATTGCGGCTTTACGTTTTTGCCAGATGCATCCGGCGCGGTATCCATATGGGCAATGAAGCCGATAGGAGGAACCTCATAATCAACATTGGCTGGCAGTTTAGCCATCAAGTAGCCATTTTTATCCAAAGTCACGTCACTTAAACCAAGCTCGATCATCTCTTTTTTAAGTAACTCAGCAAACACAAGCTGACCAGGTGAACTTGGGCAAAGCGTCACATGTGGATTGGATTGGGTATCAAACGTGACGTATCGAAGAAATCTTTCAACTAAATGTTTCATATTTATTCTCATTGTTTTGTACGATGAGGCCTTATCACGCATTGATAAGCTGACGTTGCCTCATCAAACCTCACGCTATGTTACGCTCTTAGTTCAATAAGAATTTGCTTTGAATCATTTTTTGATAAGAAAGGCTTTTGCGCTTTGCTTTCGCTCATTGAAGCATGAATTTAATCTAAAAGTTCCTCTGCCAGTACTCGCCACTCTTTAACCTTTTCACGAAAATGACGCCATTGCTTATCGGTCATCGAACGAGAAACATCTAATGTCAGTTGATCAACCAATGCAAAGTTAGAGTCAATATTCAGAGAAAGCTGTTCACTATAATAACTCTCTGGCTCGAACAAGAGTCGCATAAATATATCTTGATAAGTCACAACATTAGATTTGTTGTCGAACAAGTATTCGAGCTCTTG
>NZ_JADDYG010000250.1:52163-52686 GCF_015163535.1 Vibrio sp. OPT46
AGCTCACTATAATAACTCTCTGGCTCGAACAAGAGTCGCATAAATATATCTTGATAAGTCACAACATTAGATTTGTTGTCGAACAAGTATTCGAGCTCTTGATATACCGTGGCTCGATAATCTCTCCATAAAGGGCTGTTTAAAATAACTTGCTGAGAAAATCTTTGAGCTAATTGACGCTGATTTCCTGATAGATTCCCTAGCCATTCTTCCATCCACTCTTCAGTGTTATCCAGAATAATTTCACGCACTTCGTCTTCTGTCTTATCGGCATATTTTGCGTTTCGCTCTTGATAGTGTTCTTGTACATTACTCAAAAACTCGCGTTCTTGCTCTTTCGTTAATTGCAAACTTAACGCAAAAAGATCTGGTGCTGCTTTGCTGACCACTCTATCGTAATGCGATCGCATTCTATCTCGATTTTTTTGTAAGTAATTTAAGGTGATATCGCTCGCTTTTAATCTCTCAAGGTCTTTTAAATGTTCGATATATAATGGTAACTCCTCTTTCTTGTGCCAGTCTG
>NZ_JADDYG010000250.1:52696-53806 GCF_015163535.1 Vibrio sp. OPT46
ATGTTCTTGTACATTACTCAAAAACTCGCGTTCTTGCTCTTTCGTTAACTGCAAACTTAACGCAAAAAGATCTGGTGCTGCTTTGCTTACCACTCTATCGTAATGCGCTCGCATTCTATCTCGATTTTGTTGTAAGTAATTTAAGGTGATATCGCTCGCTTTTAATCTCTCAAGGTCTTTTAAATGTTCGATATATAATGGTAACTCCTCTTTCTTGTGCCAGTCTGCCAACAGTAATAAGCGCTCTTCCACTAGGACTTCTTGTTCCCCTTGCAACGAGATATAGTCCTCTAAGTAATCGAGCACGAACCAATCGATATTGCTGTATAAAAACTTTTTCGCACAACCGGCAAGCAGAAATACGAAACAAAATAGAAGGCCATAACGAAGCGCCTTATTAGATACACCCTTTAATTTAGTCACTTATTCGTATTCCCTTTTATGTTGATTAAGTTCTATACTCAACCTGTATCACTTAGTATTGCGGCAAACTTACACCAGTGTGACAAATATTGATTGCCACCTTAATAATATATAGAGTTTGAAATTAACTTTTTGATCACAGCTATCCGCAAAAAAGTGAGTTAGAGCGCAATTATCGGCTAAAAAACGTACCGAACGACGCTCCCTATAACGGCATATAATTTGCATGGATGTTTTTTGGATGGTTTATGGAGGCGAAGTATGGCAGCCGCTGAGCAACTTGATACCAGTGTAGAATATGAGATTCGATATTTTGAACAGGGGAAAATGCACTGCATGAGAGTCATTGCTGAAAGCAAAAAAGTGGCTTATCAGTACTATTTGGAGTGTGGTAAGCACAACAGTGACTTGTACTCTATTCGCCCAGACAAGTAAAAAAACCGCCTAACAGGCGGTTTTTTTATTCGTCAGAATCAATATAACTGGTTGATTTTATTTATTATTACAGATTCAAATCCAACAATGTTATTTGATGTCGCCAAAGCGCTCAAGATAAAGGACGGTTGCTGCAGTACGAGAAGGAACTTGTAGCTTTTTAAGTAAACTCTTCATATGTACTTTAACCGTAGACTCAGAGATAAAAAGACGATCGGCAATTTGCTTGTTGCGGAAACCTCTTGCCACCTC
>NZ_JADDYG010000250.1:53816-70135 GCF_015163535.1 Vibrio sp. OPT46
ATTTTATTTATTATTATAGATTAAAATCCAACAATGTTATTTGATGTCGCCAAAGCGCTCAAGATAAAGGACGGTTGCTGCAGTACGAGAAGGAACTTGAAGCTTTTTAAGTAAACTCTTCATATGTACTTTAACCGTAGACTCAGAGATAAAAAGACGATCGGCAATTTGCTTGTTGCGGAAACCTCTTGCCACCTCTCTTAAGATCTGCGATTCACGATCGGTCAGTGTATCAAACACGTCCTCTTGCTCTGAACGTTCACTCAAATACTTAGAAACTTCTTGGCTGTATGCCTTGTCCCCTTGGTGCGCTTGTTTTAGCAACTCAACCAACTCATCAGGCTCAGTGTCTTTCAATAAATAGCCATCGGCACCACTTCGAACTATTGCTTCTATATCTGCTGGGCTATCTGAAACGGTTAGAATGACAATTCTGGCTTCACAGCCATCTGCACGCAGTGCTTGCAAAGTATCAAGGCCAGACATGCCTTTCATATTAAGATCAAGAAGTACAAGATCCAGTTCTAGCTCATGCGCTTTCGCTACTGCATCCGCGCCATTACTTGCTTCTGCAATGACCTCAAACTCAGGCTCAAAGCTTAAAAGCTGGTGGATACCTCTTCGCATGAGTGGATGATCATCCACCAGCATTACTTTACACACTGTCACTGTTTACTTCCTTACTATGTTGGAATTCTAATTTTACGGTACAACCTTTGTTTATCGATGCTTCGATGTGCAGATCGGCATGCAGTCTAGCGGCCCGCTCTTGCATGATACTCATACCGTAATGATTTAATTTTTCGTCTTGATGTTCAAAGCCTATTCCATCGTCGCTAACGGTTACTGTGACTTTTCCATCATTATCGAGACATTGAATGTGAATATTATCTGCTTGCGCATGTTTGATTGCATTAATTGCCGCTTCTCTTATCAACTGTAGTAAATGAACCTGCTGATGTGCATCCAGTTCAGTTGATGAAAGTCTATTTTTTAGCGTAATGTCCGCAGCAGTTTGTTCACTGAGCGTTTCAACCATGTCTTGCAATGCTTGGCCAAAACTGCCCTCTTTAATCGTAAGACGAAACGTCGTCAGTAACTCGCGTAACTGCGTATACGCGGCAGATAAGCCCGTATCTAGCTCAGCAATAACTTGATTAGCCTGCGCGATCGCCTTTTCGTCAGGCAAGTTCTTTACGCTTCTCTTTAACAAAGCGACCTGAATTTTTAAGTAAGAGAGTGCTTGAGCCAATGAATCATGCAACTCCCGAGCAATAGTGGCTCGCTCTTCCATCAGCAGAATTTGTTCTGCTTGGCGCTGCGCCCGATTGTAATACACGGCGCGTGATAAAATCTGCACGAAGTTGTCAATAAGAGCCTCGTTCGGACAAGGTAACCCTGCTTTCCAATATAAATAGCCCAAGTGCTCATCATCTAGCATCAGGGCTTTACCGTGGCAATCTTCATCACAATCTTGGCAGCATTCTTCTCCTTCCATCAATATCCAGCTCGGTTCTCCTAGCTGCTCGATTTCAAGTTTGACCGCTTTAATGCCCTCAAGACTGACGATATGCTGCAAAATCGCCTGGAAATTGTCTTGATTAATACGCGACGCCGTGAGTTCTTTTGACGAGTCGTACAGCACTTCTAAAGACTGGTTGGCATGCTGCAATTTACGTGTTTTCTCATCAACCGCTTGTTCTAATCCTCGGTACAACTTACCAAGGTCTGTCGCCATCCGGTTAAAGGTTCGAGTCAGTATTCCCATTTCATTATCGCTGGATACATTGAGCGATATATTGAATGAGCGATTTTTAATTTGCTCGCTAGCAAAAACTAAGGCACGCAGAGGCCGAACAACTTCGAGGCGCACAAAATGAACGACAAACATACTGACACAAAGAATGCCACCCAACCCTAACCCGCCGATCCAGGCTAAGTTAATCAGTTTTTGCTCCGAAAAGCTTTGTAGCTTAAATACAAACTCATCGATTTGTTCAACAAAACCGGCCACTAGGAGTTGATATTCTGCCGGGTTGTCTCCTCTAAGCACCGCCTTGAGTTCATGCCATCTGATAATAAGACGGTAGTAATCGTGAGTGATGTCTTCTGGCACAGACCAATGCTGAAGCGCTTTCATTGAAGGTGAATATATCGAATGTTCAAATGCGTCAATATGTGAAGAATAGTCAACAGATTTAACCTGAATATCATTCGCCAGACGGTAGCTTTGCATTCGCATCGAGCCAGCAACATTGACGGCTTCAGCATCGTTCAAACTGGACGCTAACGTAAAAATCGCAAAACCAGTCGTAGCGACTGAGAGCAGCAAAATAAGAAGCATCGCGGACGCAATCGTGCGCGTCACCGACTTTTTCACATTTTTAAACAATCTGAGTTCCTCGCCCATTAACAATCCTATTTTTACGTGCAATGAACCCATTACCTTTCAACTTTATCAATATGTGATCACCTGCGACGGAATTTATTGATCCAAAACAATATTGCATACCATTTACCCCCTAAGAGGTATTTATACAAATATGTCAAAAACTACAATTTCGTTAGTTTAAATGACAGTTTATTAATGAAAATTGTGGACTATGCTTAGTTTGGGTTCCAAGTTTCGAGGTGACTAAGTGGTAGACCTTTCCAGAAGAAGACTCTTTGCAAGAAAAGCGCACCCCGACAACGCCGTACGTTTGCCTTGGTTAACTAAACCGCAACAGTTTACGGACGATTGCACTCGCTGCGGTAAATGCATTGAGGCCTGTGAAACAAAGATTATAACCAAAAGTGATGGCGGATTCCCCTCGGTCGATTTTTCCATCGATGAATGCACATTTTGCTATCAATGTGCAAACGCCTGTCCTGAGCCCCTTTTCTTGCCAGAAACAGAACAACCTTGGCAAGCAAAAGCAAGTATCAACGATAACTGCTTAGCAAAACAAAATGTCGAATGCCGAAGTTGTGGGGATATGTGCGACCCGATGGCAATTCAGTTCAAATTAGAACTGGGGAAAGTAGCACAACCCAATTTAGACCTTGATGAGTGTAACGGCTGCGGCGCCTGTGTTTCAGTGTGCCCGACTTCATCCATCAATGTGAGCAATATAACAGCCTAAGCCGAATGTCGTCGGCCAAAGGCAATAAAAATAAATGAGAGAGCTATATGTCACTAAATGAAGTGCATATTTCAAGTTTGGTAGTACATGTGCTGCCGGAACATTTGGACGAAATCAAACAAAAGATAGAAGCACACGAAAATGCGGAAATCTATGGTGACAGTCCTGAAGGCAAGATTATCGTCGTACTTGAAACTGAGAACCAAGGTTTCATCACAGACACTATCGATGCCATTAACAATTTACCGAACGTCTTAAGCACGGTATTGGTTTATCACCAAATCGAAACTGGGCTTGAAGAAACGGATGAAGAAGACACTGGAACACAACATTCCCAAATCGAGGGTGAAGTATGAAAATGACAAGACGTGCGTTTGTGAAAGCAAACGCGGCTGCATCAGCTGCTGCTGTCGCAGGTGTGACACTACCAGCATCTGCAGCCAACCTGATTGCAAGCTCTGATCAAACCAAAATCACATGGGACAAAGCACCTTGTCGTTTCTGTGGTACAGGCTGTTCTGTTCTTGTTGGCACTCAAAACGGCAAAGTGGTAGCAACACAGGGTGACCCAGAAGCACCAGTAAACAAAGGTCTGAACTGCATCAAAGGTTACTTCCTTTCTAAGATCATGTACGGTCAAGACCGTCTAACTCAACCGATGCTACGAATGAAAGATGGCAAATTCCACAAAGATGGTGAATTTACACCTATCTCTTGGGATGACGCTTTCGACATCATGGCTGAGAAATGGAAAGCTTCCCTCGAGAAAAAAGGCCCAACAAGCGTAGGTATGTTTGGCTCAGGCCAATGGACAGTAATGGAAGGCTACGCTGCGTCAAAGTTAATGAAAGCAGGCTTCCGATCAAACAACATTGATCCAAACGCTCGTCACTGTATGGCTTCTGCCGTTGTAGGTTTCATGCGCGCATTCGGTATCGATGAGCCAATGGGTTGTTACGATGACTTTGAGAACGCAGACGCTTTCGTTCTTTGGGGCTCAAACATGGCAGAGATGCACCCGGTTCTATGGACTCGCATTACTGACCGCCGCCTAAGCCACCCTCACGTTAAAGTGAACGTGCTTTCTACTTACTACCATCGTTCATTTGAGTTGGCAGACCACGGCTACATTTTCAATCCTCAGTCTGACCTTGCAATTGCTAACTTCATCGCAAACTACATCATCGAAAACGATGCAGTAAACTGGGACTTCGTGAACAAACACACGAACTTCACTCAAGCAGACACTGACATCGGCTACGGTCTACGTGACGATGATCCGCTACAAAAAGCAGCGAAGAACCCGAACTCTGGCAAACTCACTTCTATCTCATTCGAAGAGTACAAGAAATCAGTAGCGCCATACACAGTAGAGAAAGCATCTGAAATCTCTGGTGTTGAGAAAGAGAAGCTTATCGAGCTTGCGAAGCAATACGCGGATCCAAACACGAAAGTGATGTCTCTATGGACGATGGGTATGAACCAGCATACTCGTGGTGTATGGATGAATAACTTGGTTTACAACATCCACCTACTAACCGGTAAGATCTCGACTCCGGGGAACAGCCCATTCTCACTAACGGGCCAACCATCAGCATGTGGTACCGCTCGTGAGGTTGGTACGTTTGCTCACCGCCTACCAGCGGACATGGTGGTTGCTAACCCTAAACACCGTAAGATTGCAGAAGACATCTGGAAACTGCCAGAAGGTACGATTCCACCAAAACCTGGCTTCCACGCCGTATTGCAAGACCGTATGCTGAATGACGGCGTTCTGAACTGTTACTGGGTTCAATGTAACAACAACATGCAAGCCGGTCCAAACATCAACACAGAGCGTCTTCCAGGTTACCGCAACCCAGAAAACTTCATCGTTGTGTCTGACCCATACCCGACAGCAACAGCACAAGCAGCAGACCTTATTCTTCCTACCGCAATGTGGATTGAAAAAGAAGGTGCTTACGGTAACGCAGAGCGTCGTACCCAAGCTTGGTACCAACAAGTGGGCACAGTCGGTCAAGCAAAATCCGACCTTTGGCAGCTAATGGAGTTCTCGAAACGCTTCAAAATGGAAGAAGTGTGGCCTGAAGAGCTTCTAGCGAAAGCGCCTCAATACCGTGGTAAAACAATGTACGACGTACTTTACCGCAATGGTAACGTCGACAAATTCCCTATCGAAGAAGCTCGTGAACTGAATGACGATGCTCACCACTTCGGTTTCTATGTTCAAAAAGGTCTGTTTGAGGAATACGCAACATTTGGCCGTGGTCACGGGCATGATTTGGCTCCATACGACCGCTACCACCAAGTACGTGGTCTACGTTGGCCTGTTGTTGATGGTAAAGAAACACAGTGGCGCTTTAAAGAAGGTTCAGACCCATACGCGAAAGAAGGTTCTGGTTGGGACTTCTACGGCAATGCTGACGGCAAAGCGAAGATCATTTCCGCGCCATACGAAGCGCCACCAGAAGTACCGAACGATGAATTTGATATGTGGTTATGTACTGGTCGTGTTCTTGAACATTGGCACACAGGCACCATGACTCGTCGTGTACCTGAATTATACAAAGCAGTACCAGACGCAGTGTGTTACATGCACCCAGAAGACGCAAAAGCACGCAATGTTCGTCGTGGTGAAGAAGTACTCATGGCAAACAAACGCGGTGAAGTACGCGTTCGTGTTGAAACTCGCGGTCGTAACCGTCCGCCAAAAGGCTTGGTATTCGTACCGTTCTTTGATGCACGTATTTTGATTAACAAGCTTATCCTAGATGCGACTGATCCACTGTCTAAACAGACAGACTTTAAGAAGTGCCCAGTCAAAATCACTAAGATTGCTTAACCTTCAGATACTGAATGCTACGGCCGTCATTATGGCGGCCTAATAAAGAATTTAAGCCATAAAGGCGGAGATGAAATGATGAAAAAATTACTTGTCGCAGTTTTATCTGTAGGTGCGTTAGTGACAGGCATTGCGCAAGCTGAGTTGGATAATCCAGGTGGTATTGGAGGTCTAGAATCTTTACGTGGAATGTCTCAATTGGAAGATACGCGTCCAGCAGACGAGTTCAAAGACTTCCCTAAAGATCAAATTGTTGAAGACAGCTATGTTTATCAACCACCGTTGATCCCACACAGCATTCGTCACTACGAAATTTCGTTAAATGCTAACAAGTGTCTTGCATGCCATAGCTGGAAAAATGCAAAAGAGTCAGGTGCGACTAAAATTAGCGTAACGCACTATGTAAACAGAGAAGATGCGGTACTGGCAGATATGTCTCCTCGTCGTTACTTCTGTTTGCAATGTCACGTTCCACAAACGGATGCAAAACCACTAGTGGAAAACGAGTTTAAGGCAGTCGATTCGCTTCAGTAATTGAAACGCGAGTACTAAGAGGTTACTTATGAAAATACTTAAAGCGTTTTGGAAGAGACTGTCGAGCCCGAGTAAAGCTGCCGCTGGTGTGGTTTTATTTCTAGGCTTCGCTGGTGGCCTTCTATTTTGGGGCGCATTCAACACAGGTATGGAAGCAACCAACACAGAAGAATTCTGTTCTGGCTGTCACGCGCCGATCGTTGCTGAAATTCAAGAAACAATTCACTACTCCAACCGATCTGGTGTTCGTGCGATTTGTTCAGACTGTCACGTTCCTCATGAATGGACGGATAAGATCGTTCGTAAAGTACAGGCATCTAAAGAGCTATTTGCACACTTCGTAACGAAGACGATCGATACGCCAGAGAAGTTCCAAGAGCGTCGTGGACACCTCGCAGAGCGAGAGTGGGCACGTATGAAAAAGAATGACTCTCTTGAATGTCGTAACTGTCATGAGTTTGATTTCATGGATTACTCTCAGCAAGGATCACGTGCGGCAGAACAACACTCCACCGCTCTAGCTTCAGGCGAGAAAACATGTGTAGACTGTCACAAAGGTATTGCGCACAAACTACCCGACATGAGCGGCGTTGAAGGCTGGCACTAAGGAGACTTACCATGAGTACATTAGAATCTGTAATTTGGCATATCCTTGGCTACAGTGCTATGCCAGTGATTATTCTTTCCGGCTTTGTGGCGGTAGCAGCAATCTCTCTCTGGCTGCTGTCATTTGGTAAGGATAAAGAGGTGTAACGTAACGCATCTCTACTCGTCAACTAGCCTATTTGTTGACACTGAGCGCCGAGCAAATGCTCGGCGCTTTTTATTTATTACTCAATGGTACTTGCCAACAATAAACAAGTAATCATACATAAAAAAAGCGACCATAAAGGCCGCTAAGATTTACTGCTATAGGGAGTTGTTTAAGATTCTTTCACTGGCAGAACCTGTTTGACGTATTGTCCTGGCGCTTCATCAATAACCGGATGGTTTTCTGAGCCAATAGGGAAAGGCTCAACTTGCTCTTTAGGGTTGAATTGGAGTAACCACTCGTTCCAGTGTGTCCACCACGATCCCTCTTTGTGTTCCGCGTTATTCAACCACTCATCAGCAGAGTCATCCAAATTATCGTTCAACCAATAACCATACTTATTTCTAGCTGGAGGGTTCACGATGCCCGCAATATGACCAGACTCACCGAGGACAAACGTTTTGTTACCACCCGTGTTCAGCGCACCACGGTAAGTTCCCTGCCATAACGCAATGTGGTCTTCTTTCGTTGACACAAAATAGCTAGGAATTTTGATCTTATTTAGATCAATCCATACTCCACCAATTTTGACGCCTTTATCTTGCACCAGCTTGTTCTCTAAATAGAGCTCGCGAAGCAAGAAATTGTGAGATGCAGCGCTGACGTTGGTGCTATCGCTATTCCAGTACAACAAGTCGAAATCAACCGGACTGTTACCCTTCAAGTAATTGTCGACGTAGTAGTTCCAGTACAAGCTGTTTTCACGCAGTAAACTAAACGTCACGCTTAAGGAACGGCCGTCCATATACCCTTTTGCGTTATTTTGCGCTTCAATTGCACTAACAATGGTGTCATTGATATACGCGCCGACTTCACCTGGTTGAGAGAAGTCGAGCAACGTGGTGAAGAAAGTGGCAGACTTAATGCGCTTCTTCATACGTTTTGCAGCGTAGTAGGCAACCGTGCTTGCTAAAACAGTACCACCGATACAATAACCAGCAGCATTGATTTGCTCTTGTCCTGTTATATCTTCAATTGCAGCGACGGCTTTCACTACGCCTTCTGTCACGTAGTCACCAAACTCTATGTGCGCTTGTGCCTTGCCTGGATTGCGCCAAGACATCATAAATACACTATGCCCCTGCTCTAACAACCATCGAACCATTGAGTTCTTTGCTGTTAAATCAAGGATGTAGTATTTATTGATGAAAGGTGGGACGATGAGCAGCGGCGTCGCATTCACTTTCTCTGTTAGAGGTCGATATTGAATCAACTCAAACAATTCGTTTTGAAAAACCACATTGCCCTGTGTCGTCGCAACGTCATCGCCCACGCGGAATGCATTGTTATTCGTCATACGAATTTTTAAAATGTCTGCGCTCGACTCAACGTCTTCTTTCAACTGCTCTAAGCCTGCCAGTAAGTTTTGACCGTTTTGCTCAAGTGTCAGCTTCAAAAGCTCTGGGTTAGTGGCGATGAAGTTGGAAGGAGAAAGGGCGTTAATGGCTTGGCGAGAGAAAAAAATAATACGTTCTTTCGTCTTTTCATCTAAGCCTTCCAAAGACTCGATGGTGTCCAGATAGGTCTTACTAAATAAAAGGTAGGATTGTTTGATGAAGCTATACATGGCTTCATTTTGCCACGCTTCGTTTGAGAAACGCTTATCCCCTTTTTCAGCTTCGACGATTTGTGCTTGGTTCCCTGCCAATGCAACATTCTGCCAAATTTGCAGCTGCTGTTCCCACCACTGTGCTTGCAGCTTTAAAATCGCAGCAGGCTGATTCGCAGCTTGTTCGAACAGTTTGGCAGTATCCTCAAAGTTCACTTCTTGCATGGCCTTGTTTAAAGGAGAGTTCACGACTGCCTTGTTCACTTCGAAATCATGCCACCACTGATGATTGGTTTCCTGAAGCTTCACAAGATAGTCCGAAAAGAAGTGTTGAAACATAGTCTTACTCCTATATTCGGAAAAAACAACGCCGCCCAAATCTAGGGGCGGCGAGAATCGGACAAATTACGCTGGAGTAACAGTCTTTAGATTTTCCGAAGTCATTTTCTCAACGTCTTCTTTGAACTCTTTTGCAATCGCTTGAAGCTTGTTGCTGTCATCCATCATTTGTTGAGAAAGTTTAGTAAGTACGCTTAGTTGCTGACTGTTGAAAGCAGTCAATGACGTTACGTCTTTGATTTCTGTCGCTGCTTTCATCTGGTTTAGACCCACTTCACTGTATGTGCGAATGGCGTTCAATTGAAGCTCGGTCAACACTTCTACGTTTTTTGTCACTAGCTTGTTGAACTTCAAGTAAGGTTCTAGATTTTTTTCAGTTTGATCGCTAAATGTTTTGAAGAAATCTGTGTACATGGTTTGTCTCCTAGAGAAAGAATTAAAAATGTCCGTTTAAATAATTACTTAACTGTCTTTACAACCACAGCCGTGCCCATGCCGCCGCCCACACAAAGTGAAGCAACGCCATATTGACCATTTTGCTTATGAAGCTCGTGAACCAGCGTGACTAAGATTCGGTTGCCAGAAGCACCAAGCGGGTGTCCTAGCGCGATAGCACCACCGTTAAAGTTCGCTTTGTCTTGAATCGCGTTAACTGGAACTTGGTTTGTTTCCGCCAACTGATGAATCACGCCAAGTGCTTGCGCTGCAAATGCTTCGTTTAACTCGTAAACGTCGATGTCGTGTACACTGAGTTCCGCTTTTGCGAGTGCTTTATTGACCGACTCAACAGGACCTAGGCCCATGATCTTCGGATCAAGACCCGATTGCGCGTAGCTTACGATCTCAGCAAGCGGCGTTAATCCATGCGCTTTAACTGCGCTTTCAGACGCCACGATAATCGCACTCGCGCCATCGTTAATACCTGATGCATTACCCGCAGTCACAGTGCCTTCGCGGTCAAAAGCAGGACGTAGCTTGCTTAAGGCTTCCATTGTCGCGTTCGCTTTTGGGTATTCATCCGTATCAAACATCACGGTTTCACGGCGTTGCTTTACTTCCACTGGCACAATTTCGTCTTGAAATTTGCCAGCTTCGATAGCGGCTACCGCTTTCTGTTGGCTAGACAGCGCGTATTCGTCTTGCTGCTGGCGAGTTAAGCCGATTTGTTTTGCTACGTTTTCTGCCGTCACACCCATGTGATATTGGTTGTAAACATCGGTTAAACCGTCCGCTACGAGCAGATCTTTTAGCTCCAGATTGCCCATTTTGTTGCCATCACGAATGCTGCTTGGTGCGGCAAACGGAATCTGAGACATGACTTCAACACCCGCTGCAACAACGATCTCAGCATCGCCACTACGGATATGGGACACGGCATCCATGACCGTTTTCATGCCACTACCGCAAACCATGTTTACGCCATATGCAGGAACAGATTCAGGAATCCCCGCAAACAGTGCCGCTTGGCGGCCAACACCCATTCCTTGACCTGCACCAACAACGTTGCCAACAATCACTTCGTCAACCTTGTCGCCAGGCAACTTTGCCGCTTCCAACGCGCCTTTAATCGCTACTGCTGCCAGATCGCCAGCAGAAGTATTTTTCAGGCTGCCACCAAAAGCACCAATTGGAGTACGCTTCGCCGCTACGATAAATACTTTTTCCATCATCTTCTCTCCTTAGTGCATGTATAGGCCGCCGTTCACCGACAAAGTCTCTCCGGTGATGTAGGCGCCCGCATCGCTGACCAAGAAGCTCACTGATGCTGCAATTTCCTCTGGTGTCGCAAGACGTTTCATTGGAATTTGGTTCGTAATGGATTCCAGCACTTCTGGCTTCATTTGCTCAACCATTGGCGTACCCGTGTAACCCGGAGCGATAACATTAACTGTCACACCCGAGCGAGCACCTTCGTATGCTAAGGCTTTAGAGAAACCGATCATCCCAGCTTTCGCCGCCGAGTAGTTTGCTTGACCAAACTGCCCTTTAAGACCATTGACTGAAGAGATATTGATGACACGACCACCGCCTTTTTCGCACATTGCAGCGAAGAGGGGTTGCGTAACGTTGAATAAACTATTGAGGTTGGTATTGATGACATCATTCCAAGCTTGCGCAGTCATCTTTTTAAACACGCCATCACGTGTGATTCCTGCGTTGTTGACAACAACATCAATGGTTCCCTCCTCCCCAAGCAATTGCGCCAATTTCTCTGCACACTCTGTCGTGTTTGTTACATCCAACTCAAAAAGGCGAACCTGATCTTTGGTAAACCCTTTGCTGTTGAACCACTCCAGCGCACATTCGTAGTTACCTGTGAAATAAGTAGCGATTACACGGTAACCGTCATTGACTAATTGAGAGGAAATAGCAGAACCAATTCCGCCTTTTGATCCAGTGATCAAAGCGACTTTCTTCATTGAAGACTCCATTCTTAACGGCATTTAAAAAGCAAACTTAATACACTGATGAAATAGTTCACCAACTGACGTGTTTATTTATTCTTTTGACAACCAATCCCGTGCTGCCTTTATTTTAAGTTAACCTAGAAATATTACATTTCAAATAAAAAACTCACCCAATTGCATAAGATTGATTTAGATCTCATTACTCGTGAAATGTTATAAAATGGTTAATTTTATATAAGCCATTGTTTTAAATCACACTTCCACAAAAGCCACACCAACAGAAATAGAAACATAATTATTAAATATCATGCACTTACATACAGAATGGTAGACGTTACATTATGTCATGATTTAAGATCTGAATTTTAAGCCTATATGATTACAACAAACTTGAGATTAGAATAATAATTCAATTATCGGTAAAAATAATTATCAAACATATCATTTAATTACTGCATTTAATGATAATTTAGTTATCAATTAGATTATTTTAATACAGTGATGATTAATACCGATAAAATATAATAAATTAAACATATTTAATCTAAACATGATATAAGAGCTTGTCTCATACTGGTGCAATACGCACTATTATGACGCATAGATTAAAATATAATTTCATTTTAAATTTATATACTCGAAGAACATCAACTAGCTACTAGTGAAAGTAATCGTTCGCTTTGTAGTAGCATCCTTTTCCACTTTGCACTATCTTTGTGGCTTCTCTTTAATCACTAAATCATCAACAGATATGAATCTTGCATTGCTCAGTATGTTCATCCCTACTTTCTTTTTTGTCTCAATCACGCCTGGTATGTGCATGACTCTCGCCCTAACGTTAGGTATGAGTATCGGTTATCGTCGCACGTTATGGATGATGATAGGAGAACTTCTCGGTGTTGCGCTGGTGTCAGTCTCTGCGGTGTTAGGTATCGCTGCGATTATGCTCAATTATCCTTGGATGTTTATCGCGTTAAAGTTCATTGGTGGCGGTTATTTACTCTATCTTGGTGTTGAAATGTGGCGATCGCGAGGGAAACTTGCGATTAATGTCGACAACTTAGAAACACCAAAGAGTGACAATATCGCACTGATCATGCAAGGCTTCGTTACTGCAATCGCAAACCCAAAAGGCTGGGCATTTATGATTTCTCTTTTACCGCCTTTTATAGACCAAAACGCAGCACTTGCACCGCAACTGATCATACTTGTCTCTATTATTTTACTGTTTGAGTTCATTTGCATGTCTCTGTACGCTACTGGTGGTAAAGGGTTGAAACACGTATTAGGTCAGTCTAAGAATGTACGCCTAATGAACCGTATCGCAGGCACTTTAATGATGGGAGTTGGTGTTTGGTTGCTACTAAGCTAAGGCAAACTGGAAACAATGAAAAATATTCTGAATAAAATCGCTAAAGTCATGGGTGAAGTATTGGACTTTCAAGCCCGAGTTTGGGTTGTGAACGTCTATAGCGGTGAGCATAAAGGCGAGTCTTATGTCGTTAATGAAGATGCTTTCTCTGTACCTCTTCAGTGGATGAAGAAGAAAGGCTACCAAGAGTCGATGTTGAATAAAGTCGAAGCAATGAAGCGCTCACAAGTCTTAGAGTTCGATTTGGGACTTGTGAAACATCGCTTGATGCGCGTGAAATAAGCACAAAAAAGCGCCACTCAAGATGAGTGGCGCAAGCACTTTTACCTTAAAAATAATGCTACGGCGCAGCGTCGATCTCAACTGGAAGATAATGTTTCGGCTCCAGTTTCAACCACTCCGGCAGAACAGTACCAATCGAAATCGAAGACCATGTACCCGACAGAACGCCAATAAACATGGCGGTTGAGAAACCAGCCAAAGGCGCTCCTCCCATAATCCATAATGCACCAACAGTGATCAATGTCGTACCAGATGTCACCATGGTGCGTGAAAACGTCGCGATAACAGCTTGATCATTGATGTCTTCTGTTTTCCAACTCTGTTTCGCAATCAACAGCTCACGGATTCGGTCTGCAATGATGATAGAGTCATTCAATGAGTAACCTAAAATTGCTAACACCGCTGCAAAAACGGTTAAGTTGAACTCCATTTGAGTAACTGCAAAAAAACCAAGCACTAAGATCACATCATGGGCCAAAGCAAACAGTGAACCACTGGCCAAACGCCACTCAAAACGGAAACACAAGTAACCGAGAATACTCAACACACAAATCAACAATGCTAAGCCACCTTGTTCAAACAAGTCTTGGCCAACTTGAGCGCCAACTATACTGTTGCTGACAACATCAACTTGGTGAGAGATTGGCTTCAACACCTCTTCTACACTTGGCAACGTTTGTCCATCTTCCGGCGCAGAGTAACGAATCACCCAACGGCCATCTTCACCAGAGCGTGTCACTGACGCAGATTCACCAAGCTTTGGTTGCAGAACGTCAAGCAGATCATGGTTAGTTAGCTGCTTATCTACCTTTACTTCTGTCACCATACCACCAGTGAAGTCCAAACCTAGGTTCAACCCTTTAAAGCCTAGAGCGACGATCGCGATCACCGTTAAAATGATGGAAACTAGCGTAGTAAAGTAGCGAATTTTACGAATATTTTGTTTTAGCATTTCGACCATGATTAAACCCTCACATCACGACGGGCATCGCGGCCCCAAATTAAATTGATCATTGCTCGAGAGGCAAATACGCCTGTAAACATACTGGTTAACAAACCTAATCCGAGTGTTAAGGCAAAGCCTTGGATTGGGCCATTACCGATGGCGTACAAAATCACGGCGGTGATCATGGTAGTAATGTTGGCATCAAGGATGGTCGAGAATGCGCTGTCAAAGCCAAGATCAATCGCTTGAGCGAAGCTGCGGCCTTCACGCATTTTGTCCTTAATACGTTCAAAGATAATAACGTTGGTGTCTACTGCCATACCGACGGTTAACACTAAACCGGCAATACCCGGAAGCGTTAGAACCGCTCCTGGTAACAAGGCGATTAAGCCAAGCAAACAAAGCATGTTGGCACAAAGCGCCACGTTTGCAACCCAACCTAAGCGGCGGTACCAAAGTGCCATAAAGGTCAGTGTTAGTCCCATACCTAAAGCCAGTGCTGCAAAACCGTTTTCAATGTTTTCTGCCCCCAGAGAAGCACCGATTGTTCGCTCTTCCACAATAGTAACCGGCGCGGTCAGTGACCCCGCGCGAAGCAATAGCGCCAACTGCTGCGCATCGTCCATGCTACCTGCCCCAGTAATACGGAACTGGCTACCAAGCTGAGATTGAATAGTCGCGACGCTGATAACGCGCTCACTACGCTCAGTTACACCGCGATCGTTTGTTTTGTATTCACGGTAAACGGTCGCCATTGGCTTGCCGATGTGAGTTGCTGAGAAGTCACTCATTTTCTTACCACCAGCGTGGTCAAGAGAAATATTGACTTCTGACATGCCCATTTTGTCGACACCAGCACGAGCGTTCACGATGTGCTCGCCCGTTAGAACTGGTCGTTTTGACAAAATCACAGTACGACCATCATTATCTTGAAGAACAAGATCTTGGCTGCTGTGTGCTTGGCTCGCATCTTTCACTTCATAAAACGCCAAGCTTGCTGTTGCACCAATAACGTTTTTCGCTTGAGCAGGATCTTGTACACCAGGGAGTTCAATTCGAATGCTCTCTTTACCTTGGCGTTGCACTAGTGCTTCTGTGATACCAAGTTCTTCAATACGACCACGCATGATCTTCAGGTTTTGTTGAAGAGTCGACGATTGAAATTCTTGGATATTTTGTTCACTCGGTTCAAGCACAAAGCCACGAGATGAACTTTTTGAAATCCAGCCCGGGTAGTTTTGACGCAAGAGCTTGTTCACTTCCGACAATGCTTGCTCGCTGTCACTGTTTACCGTAATTCGGTTGCCGCTCTCTGCTCGAACTTGCACACCACGAACACGTTGATCACGTAGGTTCGCTTTGATTTCATCAATCAACGCATCACGTTGTTCTTCAAACGCTTTATTCACATCAACATTCAACAAGAACTGAACGCCACCACGAAGGTCAAGACCGAGCTTTATTGGGCTAAAGCCCATCTCATTTAACCATTCTGGCGCAACCGATACGTATGAGAAAGTGATGCTGTCGTCTTTATTTAGCTCTTTGTTTAACAACGCACGAGCTTTACTTTGCGCATCTTCACCATCGAATACAATGGTTGTTTTGCCGTCTTTTTCGATGATTTTGTCGGCTGAAATATGGTTGGTTTTTAGCAGTTGATTCAGATGAACAACCGACATTTCGCTGTTGTTTTGATCCGCAAACGTCAACTGGATAGAAGGCTGTTCACCAAACCAAGTTGGTATAGCACTTAGGGTTAAAATAATGACTGTCGTGATTAATACGACATATTTCCAAGCTGAGTAGTGATTCATCAGCTTTCTGTTCTTTTGCTGCTTTGGTGTTTTTTTCATGTAAACATCATCCCTTCACAATGAAGTGAAGCTTTTAATAACAAGGCTTAACACACGACAGATGCTCCCAGAATAAATTCAGGGTATGAAATGCTCAGAACGCTCACGTCCTGTCGAATACAATCGTCGTGTTAAGAGTGCACAATGGTGCAAATAAATGGTGTTTAGGCAGAAAACTGACTATTGAGTGCGACGTACATGGCATTGGTCTCTTTCCAACCAGAAATGCGATGATCGCTTGTGAAATGATAAAAT
>NZ_JADDYG010000250.1:70145-71045 GCF_015163535.1 Vibrio sp. OPT46
CTAAGAGTGCACAATGGTGCAAATAGATGGTGTTTAGGCAGAAAACTGACTATTGAGTGCGACGTACATGGCATTGGTCTCTTTCCAACCAGAAATGCGATGATCGCTTGTGAAATGATAAAATGTGGACTGGTTGTGACGCCAGTTAATGTCCATCAAGCTGTATGCGTAACCCGCATCAGCGTAAAACGGAGTAGTGAGATCGCCGACAAAATCTACGTGCTCGTCATCAAGCCCTTCCCGTAAGTAAGACGTCCAGCGCTGAGAGTTAAACAAAGCAACGGAATCGAGACTTGCATGGCCTTCAGATACTGGAGATTGAGAGCTTTCTTCTGAAACTTCAGAAAAATCGACGGAAGAGTTTGGCGATACACTTACGGCTACAAAAGGTTGTAGCTTAGAAAAGTGCGGTACGTGAGCCTTGTGGTCGATTTGCGCAGCAGATACATGCACTGGTAGCAATACCATTGCAAATAGCAGCAAAATCAACTTTCTAAGGTAAATCCAAGGCATAGGAACTCACTAAAAACACAAAGAGCCAAGTTAGGTCACTTGACTCGTTGATAGTATTCCTATTGATTATGGTTCACAACTAAAAAGTTATAAATCTCTGATTTCAGGTTTGCATCGTTATTGCATTTATCAAAACGTCTTTAGAGAACGAGTGTAATTGGTGGTGAGTTATCGATAAAAAATATCGCCCTTATCAACATCTAAGTAGATCTTATTCTCTTGCTCCAAACCGCCACAATAGATGAAGTAAACGTTGCGCTTTTTGAACGTCACAGAACGCACCCAACCCCCGAGCTCCTCAAAATCACTCGGATCACAGGTTTCATCGTCTAACAATTGCTGTGTTTTCTTACGGAAAATATCCAAGTGAACTTTTAAATCATCCGA
>NZ_JADDYG010000250.1:71055-82132 GCF_015163535.1 Vibrio sp. OPT46
GTTCTCTTGCTCCAAACCGCCACAATAGATGAAGTAAACGTTGCGCTTTTTGAACGTCACAGAACGAACCCAGCCTCCGAGCTCCTCAAAATCACTCGGATCACAGGTTTCATCGTCTAACAATTGCTGTGTTTTCTTACGGAAAATATCCAAGTGAACTTTTAAATCATCCGACTTCTGTAGGTATTCATCCAATATCTCTAAGCGCTCTTGCTCTTTAATAACTGGCTCTGCATCCGATAACCCTTCAGCATTCAACCATTCGGCTTTTTCTTCTCCACCCTCTTCATAGACAAGATAGCCGGAGATTCGGTACCACCCATCTACTTTTTCTAACACCGATACTTTTTCTCCCTTATAGAGCGTATCGACAACTAAAGCATTAAGGTTAGGCTTGTTGTAAACATTGACACGACGCTCAATAACGTAGTACTCGGTAACTTCCGGGGGAGCGGCTTCTAAATCCAGAATCGGTTTGGATGTTTCTTTTTGCAGTGACGATTGCTCGACTTGTGTAGCCTTTGGTGCTTCAGGTTCATCTTTCTGCATAAAGAAGAAATAGTATCCAGCCCCCGCTCCGCCGAGCAACAGCATGACAATCAATGCGACGAGAATTTTCTTCATGCCCTTTTCCTTTTCATTCTTTATTCTTATCCCACCAGCAGCACGCATGTCGTAGAAATTTGGGTATATACTCAAAAGAGCAGGTCAACTAACGCGAGCAATAATGATCAACAGACTCAATTGGATACTACTATTTCTTCTGTTCCCGATAACGGGGCACGCCAATATTCAATGTAACCCATCGTCGTGGAATGACAATCTTACCCAATTCAATCGTTTAGAGTCCAATTACAATCAGCATGTTGAGGTATTCAATACACTTTTAACCGAACATAAACAGCGTCAGTTATTGTCCGAAACCTTTTCAATGCATGAGCTCGTGCTACTTTGGCGTGCCAAGTCGAACCAAAATGTGTTCAAAGCGCAATTAAAAGCATCGATTCAATACAAAGAAGAGCTCACAACTAAAGCGAATCAGCTGCTTAAATTGAGCACACAATCCCAATGGTCAGCAAATGGGTGGGAGATACTGGCCCAAAAGTGCCGCGAGTCAAACAAAATAGCCAATCAAATAACCGCGGAATGGTATAACACCAACGCTCTGGAACTTGCTGAAGATTACAAGCGCCTCTCTTCACAATATCAAACTCTGTCACAAGTCTATGATAAAGAAGCTCGAGCGCTTCAATACGCTCAAGATGTTTCGAAGTAAAAACAGAGCCAGTTTTGAATAGACGATGTTGGTTTTTCACTCCAATATTGGACGTTATTCGTGCTTTTTATCTTTCCTTAGTCGTGAATGATATCAAATGTAAATAATGGGATTGTTCCCTTTGACAAACTTGACTAAACCATGACCAAGACAATCAATTTATAGAGACATACGTCACATTAATGCTTTACTTATGGACATTTTTTGGTTAGTTTAGCCATTAATAAAATTTAATAAAAAGTCACATTTGGCTGGAGATGATGCTACAAACATGGTTATCAATCGATTAAGTAACAGGGAATGTCCTAATGCTACCAAAGCCAAGTTTTTGTCAGTAGTTAGGCACGTAAAAGAGTTCGGTTCAATCAGTGATTTGGATCTTTGTAAAATCTTCGGAGAAACAATATGGAGTGATGGGAGGGAATACCATTCAGCCGCTTTCTCATTCAAGGTTGATAGATACACAGGTAACTGTGAAATCTCACAATACAAAAACCAATAAGGCTTAAGAATTTATAAGGCGGGGTCAGGAAACGGACTCCGCTTTTTTGATCATGGCAATCGTAAAGTCGTGCTCGGAGTACCCCTCAATCAATCGTGTATTCGGACACAGCAACCGACAATAGCGAAAGACACCTTCTTTATTGTGCGACGCTAACATTTTCATGCTGGGTAGTTTGGATTCATCCAACAAGTTAAACACACAACCTTTCTCTGTCGCTCGGTACATTTTCTCAATCATTTCAATGGTGTGATTTGGGTTGGTGGATTGATAGTTCAATGATCCGGAAGCAAAAACAAAGTCGCAACGAGGCAATACCAACGTTGAAAAGTCGCCACATATAAACTTACTTTGCGTACGAAAATCTCGTTTTCTGGCTTCAGAGATAAACTGTTTTTGCTGATCAATGCCAATATAGCTTTGAGGAAGCCCCCCCATAAGTTCGATAAACGCTAACAAGTCTCCGTAGCCGCACCCAATATCTAAAATACTTGAACCGTCTAACGTTAACCCTCGGCACAACGCCTCAAAACGGCTGATCTGACTATACTTATCTGCCCATCCCAGAGTTCGGGCTCTGTCTTTACCAAACTGTCTATATCGCTTTCGATGATAGTGGGCAATCTTAAGTCTATCGAAAAATTTCATCTTTCTTATGCATAAATCGGCAAACTGCCATTTCCTTTCACTTGTCTAATCGCCAGGTGGGTATGAATATCTTTCACATTTTCTAATCGCTGTAACTTTCTAGTAAATGTTTCATAACCAGCGAGATCTTTACTGACCACCTCTAACAGGTAATCATAGGCCCCTGATACGACATGGCATGAGATCACTTCATCCATCTCAACAACGGCATGTTCAAACTCATCAATCGAAGAAGCTTGGTGGTTATTTAAACTCACTTCAACAAATACAGTCATCGCGATGCCTACGGTGTCTCTGGACACAATAGCTCGATAACCACTTATTACACCTTCCTGCTCCAAACGCTTAATGCGTCTTGCACAAGGTGATGCCGATAGCCCTACTTGGTCAGCAAGTTCTGCCGTTGTCAGAGTGGCATCCTTCTGCATTAGGTTGATAAGTTGCCTGTCAATTTTATCCATCTATTCTTCCATGCCTTTAATCACCAACAATTAACACTTATACGCAATTTATCACCAACATCAAGCCTAATTACGTCAAACTTTGCCTCCCTTTGGCAAGAGTTTTATTCAACAATTAACACATCATTTACAAATGGACATGTCGATAATGATCTTGGGATACGCAGCTATATTAACGACCTTACTGCTTTGGTCTGGTTTCTTTATTTCTTTAAAAGGGGGCGCAATTTCTGCCTTGCAGCCAGCCGATATCGCGTTAGTTCGCTTTCTAATCCCAAGTATAATTTTATTACCATTTGTGATTAAGCATAAACAGTCGCTGCGCGTCGTGCCTAAACGCTACCTGGTTGGTGTTGTGGTTGGAAGCGGCCTTCCCTATCTTCTGGTCGTCGGAACGGCTATGCATTTCGCTCCCGTGGCGCACGGCAGTGCATTAGTACCTGGCACTTTGCCATTGTTTGTTTCTGCTATCGCGGTACTTTGTTATCAACAGTCGCTGAGTGCTCACCGCTTAATCGGGCTTTCTACGGTGTTGTTAGGGATTTTCGTATTCCTTCTTTCTAATAGCGGCGCAGAGTACAACTGGTCTCAGTTGCAAGGGCATATCCTGTTTCTAACTGGCAGCATCATGTGGGCTGCTTTCACCATCAGCGCTCGTGTCGCTAATCTTAATGCACACGTCTGTGCAGGATTCGTTGCAATCGCGTCTTTGGCTCTACTCATCATCGCCGTTGGTTTCGGGTGGGTAGACAGTTATTTGGTGGTAACACCGTTCAGCCAGTGGCCATGGGAGGAGTTATTTGGCCACGCGATGCTACAAGGTGTTGGCGCAGGTTTAATCGCTTCTTTCACTTTCATTTATGCAATTAGGATCATCGGTGCCGAAGCCAGCGCAGCTTTTGGTTCATTAACTCCAGTCGTCGCGACACTTCTTGCCGTTCCAATTTTTGGTGAACAACCAGATTCTCTCACTTGGTTAGCTCTGATGTTGGTCACATGCGGCAGTATTGTGGCAAGCCAAATCTTTATGAAAGGTGGAATGAGCCAAACTTATCGCCCACCACTTCACAGATAGCGATGATTTTACAAAAACTTATGCCTTACTATCTTGAATAACAAAATGGCGTTTTGATAGCCTCAGCTCAACTAATAATTAAAACGCCAATGTGATGCCAGCCACTCATACTAAAGATGAACTGCATAGGTTTCTCAAACCGGGAATGAAACTTTCTACTAATTTCGAATTTGGGCCTAAGGATCAATATACGTATTCCACCACCTATCTGGGGATGAAAGAAAATGCTTATTTGATTCTTGATATACCAATGCGTTTGCTTGAAGAGCAAGTGATGAGAAAACTCCCCAACGCCGATGTCATCGTGCGTGGTGTATCAGATACGGAGTTAGGCCATGTCATTGCGTTTAAGTCCAGCGTACTGACGACGACCGTTCGACCATCCCCCCTTTTGTTTATCCGCATTCCAGGAACATTTGCAACCAAACCAGTTCGAGAACATGAGCGTTACAAGTTGCAAATGGACTGTAACGTTATTCATGCAGGGAATGTCTACGACGGTAGCCTTATCGATTTCTCTCTAGCAGGTGTTGGTATATCAACCTTGATTGAGCCCGAATTCAACGTGGGTGAGAGTGTTACCATCGAATGCCCGTTAAGCCACTATATCGGAGAAGAAAATCGATGTGTCATTGCCAACATTAAGAAATTGGCGAAGGGATGGGTAGTTGGAATTAAGTTTGCTAGTTCCATTGAGATGACTCACGAACTAAAAACAGAGTTACTGGAGCAATCCTTTCTAACCAGTAACGTCTGAAATTACTGCTCGCTAAAGCGCGTCGCCTCAAAGCTGTTGAGTATTCTGTGAACCGTATAGGTCACAAGCAGCGTCGCAACAATAGCAAACAAAATACTGCTCACGCGATACAGCGCACTGAACATTAAGTCACCATCCGGAGTAAGATATTGGCCGAACAAAATGCCTAATGTGGTTAAGCCGCCAAATCCGGCTCCCGAACCGCTAGATTCTTTCACGTGCATATAGCTGAACATCATAGCCCCAATCCAAAGCAATGGGACGATAAACAATAAAGTATCCGACCAATCGTATAATACAAGTTGTCCGACGATACCAAAGGTCACCCCCATCAAGGTTCCCATTGCTCTTTTTCGCGCATACCCTAAAGCACCGTTCCAATGCATAGGAAACAATAAAAGCAAGGTTGTCGCCTGAGCAGACATAGAGTCACTGAGGTCAAATAGCTGGAATACAAGGAAAGACATTGTAGCGATACTCGCCCCCATAAGGGCTTCATGACGCATTCGATGACTCTGTTTAGGCTGCGACGGTTTCGCTGGTGGCTGACGAGGTTCCGCATCGGGAATCAAAAATGTCACCACATAAGCAACGATCACTGAAATAACATTCGCTTGCAGGTTGCTAAATATTAGGTCATTTAAGTCAGTGGTTGGATAACTCGCAAAGTGCAGCATGATGCTTAAGCTCAGTACGCTGTTCGCTCCAAATAAGAATAAGCTCCCTTTTGACATACAGGCGAATTTATACAGGAACAACCCGAATGCAATGATTGTCATCATGCCTGGGTGCCCACCAAATAACCCACCAAGCACACCAACTTCTAATCCACACACAACCGCTGAAAAAATCAGTTGTCGTGCGGCATGTAGACTCATGACTGGCACCATTCCAAGTAACAGCATCGGGGTTACAGTAAAGAATACGCCATAGTTCCAACCAAATACTTTACACAAAGTGAAACCAATGGTCGCACCAGTTGCAATGCGCAAACACTGACGGAAGTCGTTTTCCGACATGGGGTGGTCCCATAACTTCATATCGCCTCCTCGTTAATAAATATAATGAAGAAGACTCAAGAATTGGATCTGGCACCTCGCTAACCAACCAGATAATGAGTTTTCTGGCAACAACTGCACGGTTGCTCGTGCCCCTGCTGGAAATGCGCGCTGCTGAGGTTCATCGATAGCTAAATGTAAACGTAAGCGCTGCGCGTCTCTCACCCAACGGTTTGAGTCAGTTGGTGTTGCTAAGCGACCATCCGCATCGAATTGACCCGAGCTGACCCCGGCATCCACACTCGTAATACGAGCTTCAAATACATCACCAGGTAAGCTATCAAAAGCCACTAACGCACGGCTGTTCTGATTAAAGTGTCGTAAACTCTTTTCACGAAAGTCGGCAATGATATCCACGTCATCGGAGACTAAAGCGACAAGAGGTGTACCAGCTGCCGCATAGGCCCCCGTCTCCAGCTGCAAGTTAGCGACAACGCCATCATGTTCCGCCGAGACTTGAGTGTAAGACAGATTAAGTTCCGCTTGTTTTAGCTGGTTTTGCGCTACGCGGATATTCACATTCGTCGCGCCTAAATCACCGCGGTTTACTTCCAACTCTTTTAAACGAGCACGTGCGGCCAGTAAGTTCGCTTTAGCTGCCGTTGCACTGCTCTGTGCGTCATCGCGCTGCTGTTGCGAAGTACCATTACGGTGAAACAGGGTATTAAGACGTTTTGCTTCGCGAACTTTTTGTTCCGCCACGATTTTGCTCGCTTCAACGTCTGCTTTTGCCGCCGCAATAGAAGCATCAAGTTGTTCGTTGTTTTGAATCACACGCTCAAGGTTAAGTTGAGCCTTTTCTACGGCGAGCTGATAAGGCTGGGGATCAATCTGAAATAGTAGATCGCCTTGGCTTATTTCTTGGTTGTTGGCAACATAAAGATGCGTAATCTGCCCACTCACACGGGGGGCCACTTTAGTTACCACACGCGTTGCCATTGCCTGAGGCGTCAACGGCATGGCGAGATCTGCAACTAGAAAATAGGCAAAGACAAGGACAAACGCGACGCAAGAATATTTGATCCAACGTGCGAATTTTTGATCTGGAGTCATAGGCGTTTACTTCTCTTTTTATTCGGTTTTCTGACTTATTCGCTAAGTGAATCAAGCGCATTGTGAGCAATCTGATCAAGAATCAATGAAAGCTGCTGAAGTTCCTGGTCGTTGATGTCCGTTAGGAGCTTGCTTCGAACTTGAAGAATTCGAGCCTCCATTTGCTTTAGTAGGGTTTTCCCCTCTTCTGTGAGGCTAACAATACGTGCTCGCTTATCGTGTTCACAGCAATGGCGAACGATCAGAGATTGCTCTTCTAATAATTTTAATGTTCGCATCAACGACGCTAACTCGATCTCAAGCGCTTCAGCCAAATGCTTCTGACTGATGTTGTCACCCATTCGATAAAGCTTCCATAACGCAGTCCAACGCGGATACGTTAGGTTTAAAGGCTCTAACTCGCGATCTGCAACCATTTTCCACAAACGAGCAACACGAGATAATTTTTCAGCCAGAGAAAGGTCTCGCAAACTGTTGATGTCTTGAATCATAAGATCTACTCAATTACTTAGCGTGCTAAGCAATATAAAATAGTTAGCACGCTAAGTAAATATCTTTTTGTGATTGAAATCACGCTGGGTGTGTCAGTGAAGGGGCAGAAATCTAAGTAACACAACACTATGTTTGAATTTGAAATGCAGCGATGTACACAACAAACGTCGAGACCAATAAAGTCTGATTTGTATAAGAGTAAAAGGGTCAGATACAAAAAAGCACAACCCACAGTCATGGTGTTGTGCTTTTCAGATAATGAATAATTGGGTTATCTCGTAGTGAGCCAATTATTCATGTTCGCTCGACTAAGAACCGCTGTTTAAAATCCACAAATGCTTCATGGAGCGCATTTTCTTTAATCGGCTTGAGAAGCACGTAATTTGCACCCGATTCCATAAAGGCGTCACTGGTTTCTTTCGCGGTGTCAGCAGTACACGCATAAATTGGCGTGCCTAGTTTTAGCTTTTGTCGGATCTCTTTGGTCGTTTCAATTCCACCAAGATGCGGAAGTTGGTTGTCCATCAGTATCAAATCGTAAGTATGATCTTTTAAGAATTCCATTGCTTCTAACCCATCTTTCGCCCAATCAACCTGCATTTTGTACTTGTTACAAAACGCTTTTAGAATGAATGCGTTAGTATGGTTATCCTCTACCAACAACACTTTGAGACTCTCTGCAAATAGTTCACCTGGCTTAACTCGCAAACTCGAATCAAGAGGGGTGAGTACTCGCTCACGATCTTTCACTGGCATTGTAATGACAAAAGTCGTTCCTAAACCTTTCTGACTGCGGACTTGAACATCACCTTCCAGCATGTCGACAAGGCTCTTCACAATGGTCAGCCCTAAGCCACTACCACCGTATTCTCGAGTCGTTGTTGCTTCTTCTTGAACAAAAGGTTCGAACATTTGGTCGAGTTTGTCAGACTCGATGCCGATACCTGTATCCGTAATTTCCACGACCAGCACGCTATTGTCAGCACCATAGAACTGCTCCAGTTCCGCATGCAAGCGCACGCTACCCGAGGGCGTAAACTTCACAGAATTACTGACTAGGTTGAATAAAATTTGGTTCAGACGAACTTGGTCAGTAAAGATTTCAACATTGGGATCTATTTTGTTTTCAATGACAAGGTTGACGCCTTTACTTTCACAAATAGGACGATAAATGTTTTCTAACGTTCGAATTGTATCAGTGAAAGAAAACGGGTGCTTTTGGATATTAAACTTACCCTGCTCAATCTTCGAAAAGTCCAAAATATCATTCAAAACAGCAAGTAAGTGCTCACCACTATGCCGAAGTACGTCAATTTGGTTATTCTGCTCTTCTGTTTCCACAGAGTCTTTTAGCAATTGAGCAACCCCTAAAATTCCATTGATTGGCGTTCGGATCTCATGGCTCATTTTAGCCAGAAAGTCGGCACGGGCTTGAGCAGATTTCTCTGCTTCTTTGCGCGCCAAGTTACTCTGTTTTTCCGCCTCAATAAGCGTGGTTATATCCTGACCTTGAACAATAATACCGCTAATATCTCCATCAACTCGAATCGGCGATAAGTTCCAGCGATATACTTTGTCTCCAATTGGCACATTAACGCCTGTCAACGTAGCTCCCTGAGCCGCCATGCGAAGGTGTGGCATCAACTTTTCTTTGAAACCTTTGAACACTGGGTGCATGGTTTCAACATCGTTTTCCATGACTAACTCTTTGCGTGCTGCCGGATTGATTTGGACAAGTACACCCGATTCAGACCACACCATAATAGGTGATAACGCAAAGTTAAACAGGTCGCGGAAAGACCGCTTTTGTGCTTCAAGCTCTTCAAAAGTGTTTTCTAGTGTCGAACCAATATGATCGAATTCCTCAATATCTGACCCCTCAAAACGCTCAAATCCTTTTTCTTCACGAGCCGAGCGAGTATATGCCATCAGGGATCCTAACTCTTCAACTACACGATTCTCGATCCATTCTTTAGTCATTAGCGCAATCATGACCATACCGATAACTGAGGCTAGCATTGCTAGCAGGTGTTGGATTTGCAATGTCACCACGCTCTGATTGTCTTGCACAGTAAGCAAGCACAAGTCAGTCTCGGCGGCATTTACCTCAATAGGGGTTTTGATGATCAATAATTGGTCAAGCTTGTGCTGGGACTCTCGTCGTTTGAGTACGTCAAATATTTGATAAGCCTCATCTCCTACTAATGAACTTGCCAATGGTGTGTTGTTAGCGACCAACACAACATTGTCGACGTTGCCTTCATTTTTTAGCCTTTCCATCAACCCAAAGTTATTATCTAAAACAACAACATTGTAAGAGTACCCCATCACTTCACCGGTTTTAGGTTGTAAAACGGGTACGCGACGAAGTAACAGATGGCGAGTTCCCATCGGGGTCTGTGAGGGTAGATAATACCAGTTGTTGCTAAAGGTCACCTGACTGGCAAGTCGGCTAAGTATCAGATTGTTGATGCCATAGAAATGCGCGTTGCCATCGTCCCAAATAATACCTTGATGATCGGTTAGGAAACGAAACTCTGGTGTATGGGAAGGATCACTCTGGTCAATACTCATGAAAAAGTAATTGAGTGCCTCTTCATCACGTTCTGTATAAAAATCCAATACAACATCACTTTTCGAATTGCTGTTGTGATGAATCTGAATCGCTGCAAAATGGCTATCAAAAATGTTCAGGATCAGGGCAGAGGTCTGCTGCTTGGTTCGGTCGACTTCCTGCCAAATAATCTGCTTCGAGAAGTAATAACTCTGAACAAAGATGCCTAGAATGATCGGAGCAAGTACGAGAATAATTATTTTGGTAATAAGCGTCGACAGTGAGCGACGCTTTCTTGTTTTTGATGTAGTTGTCATCAATTATCTGAGTATCTAAATGCACGTTTTCTTAATGCTTCAATTCTTTCTGGAGAGTCCGATTTGGTAACGACTTCAAAATCACCAGAGTAAACAGTGGGAACTGGCTTTCCTTCTAAATCCCACTTAATGGCCTCAGCCATTGCAATACCTGTATCATCGTTCATACGCATAACGGTAACGTCTAACTCCCCTTTAGAAAGCGCCTCTAACTCTGCTGAACCGCCGCCCCAACCATTGATCATGACATCATCACGACCTAACTCTTTAAGAGCGTCAACAGCACCTAATGCTACATCGGTAGAACACGCGTAAATGAAGTCAACGTCCGGATACTTCTCCAAACTGGCTTTTGCAGCTTCATACCCAGATTGCTTTGTTGCTTTGGTGTAGTAAGCAGATTGTAGTTCAAATTGATTATCGCGGTTCACTTGGTTGATAAAAGTGTTGCCTCTGATGTCACTAATGTAGCCCTCTGAGAAGTAGAGAACACTATAGTGGCTATGTTTAGGGAAACGCTTGCCAAACTCAACGGCCAATTCACGACTTCCTTCTGCGTGGTCGAAACCAACATAAAGAAACGGCTGATGATGTTCCCAATCCCTAACAGGTGTGGTGATATTTTGTAAAATTAACTTGGTTTTCTTTGAATCTAAGACATGCTCAACAAACTTACGATGTCTTGTGGTATCTAGAGTAAAGATCAAGTAATCGGAGTTGCTTTTCAGCGCCTCCATTAAAGACAAACTTTGTTGCTTTATATCTGCATTAGGACGAGTAAACACCTGATTTAGTTGATAGTCGATATCAAGCTTATCTAGGCGTTTTTCAAACGCATCGATGTTTCGAATCCAATAATCAGAGATCTGCTGCCCTGGATAAAC
>NZ_JADDYG010000250.1:82142-89154 GCF_015163535.1 Vibrio sp. OPT46
CTGCTTTATATCTGCATTAGGACGAGTAAACACTTGATTTAGTTGATAGTCGATATCAAGCTTATCTAGGCGTTTTTCAAACGCATCGATGTTTCGAATCCAATAATCAGAGATCTGCTGCCCTGGATAAACAACAGAAATTTTCAGTGGACGCTTCTTGTCTTTTGCTACGGGTACAGGGGTTTCTCTTACCACTTCAGCCAACGCACTAGTTAGCTGCTTCTGTTGTGGAAACTGGTCTAAAAACTCTTGATATGCCCAATACCCATTAAGAACTTGGGTGGCCTGCACATTCGGCGCAAAAGCGGCCATTGAAATCAGGGAGAATACTAACGCTTTTTTCATCTACTGCTCTTTTAGCTTTTTTATGAGCCTAATTCAGCTCTATTCATTACCTAGCCGAGTCATCCTATACTCTTGTAATCTACCTTCCTCTTAGTGCCTGTTTCAATAGTAAATTAGTTCTTGGTCTGAGTGGATGCAAATGAAAGTACATTGAGTCGCTTCCTTTGTCTCGATAACGTAGAGACATTTCGCGCTTTTCATATTCAGGCCCTTTAAACAGAACACCAGCCCATTATGCGTCAGTTTATTCCTACATGGTACTCCAAAAACAAAAAGAAACCGCCAATGTGACATAGGCGGTTTCCGTGTATCTTTGCGTAGCAAGGGCTTATCAGAGTGCCACTATCTCTAACATCATTTGTTGATGTTCGTCGACGACAATATTTGCTTTTGACATAACGAGCAGCTCTTTTTTCGCTTTAGTTAGTTGCTTAATATAGTACTCTGCTCGCATGGCAAGCGTCTTTGACTCAAAATCCGATGACCATTCCAATACCAAAGGGCCTTTTCCCTTCAAAGCTTTCGCTCCTTTTCCGGTTTGGTGCTGATTGAATCTTCGTTCAACATCATTGGTAACACCACAATACAACGCGTTGCGGTTATTTCGTATCAGGTAGACACTCCAACGCTGCGTTGTATTTTCCATCATGAAAGCAGTGACTCAACCTTAGCTTTTAATTCATCCAGCTCTTCTTTCAGCTGAGCGACTTCGAGCTCTAGCTGACTTACTCGATCGGAGCTCGAGCTTGCAGCAGACACAGGCGCTGCAAGTTCGGACGCATCAACATCACCACAGAACAAATGCATATAACGCGACTCCCGCTTACCAGCCTCACGTGGTAATTTGACCACTAATGGTCCTTTCTCTTCGCTTGCTAAATGCTCAAGGACCGTTTCCACTTCTTTTACATCATGAAATGTCGCGAGACGATTAGTACGAGTACGAATTTCCCCAGGTGTTTGAGCACCGCGCAAAAGCATACAGCATACAATGCCCTTCTCCTGCTCTGTCAGCTTTAAATCACCAAATTCCGTATTACAGAAACGGTGTTGATACTTGCTGACGCGGCTGTTGAACGCACTTTCGTCACTGACGAGCCTGCGCTCAATAAGAGCATCAACGGCATCGAGAACGTCTGACTCAGAGAGTGACATCACGGGATCACGGTTGCTTTTTTGATTACACGCGTTGGTTAATGCGTTCAGGCTGAGGGGGTAAAGATCTGGGGTAGTGACTTCTTTTTCGATCAAGCAACCAATAACTCGTGCTTCAATTGCCGTTAGCTCAACTTTCATAATGCATTTCCTTATTATTTTTGCATTTGACTTTGTACCTAAATCGCTTCGAAATCATACGCCATAAATTCACACAGCAGTGCAAGAAGCGTTAGCGGTTCAGGTGTTGGTGTCAGGCTAAAGCATAGCGTAAGACCTGACACCCCTTACGAATAGGGTCAGGTATCAATGCTCCGAGAGAATCGGCACTCTCGTCAAATTGCCATCTTGGTCGACCATCATTATTTTTGAACGATTAAGCTCAACTTCGATGATTTCGAGTTGCTCACGAGCGTTGATATACGCCGTTTTTAACTTTTCAGCCACAGAGCGAGTGACTTGCTCATTATCTTGACTATTTACTTGCTCCGCAGTGTTACCAGAGTCCATATCAAGTTCATCATTTTGCATTCAATGGTGTTGATAATATAGTGAAGGCCACGTTATGACAATGAATCGATGGATTCTACGTTGTTGGCCAAAACTCGAAGAAAGCAGCACGATTATATGGACACAGCGCAATTGGTTGAGAAATGTTCAACTCTGCATTGCTATTGATCTAAAGACTGTTATGCCACTGGATGTTGTGCTTTAATCGAGGAAGATATTCATAAAATTAGGAAAGAGAACTATGAGTAGCGTATTTGAAATCGTTAACCAAGCTCGTCGTAAAAACAAACTAAAACGTGAGCTTCTTGATAACGAGAAGAAAGTTCGTGATAACCGCAAACGTGTTGATCTTCTAGAAAACCTTCTAGACTACATCAAACCAGAAATGACTCACGATGAAATCGTCGCAATCATCAAAAATATGAAAGCAGACTATGAAGATCGTGTTGATGACCACATCATTAAAAGCGCTGAGATCTCTAAAGCACGTCGTGACATCAGCCGTCGCATTCGTGAGCTGACTGAAGAAGACAAGCAAACTAGCGGCAAAAAATAAACGCGTAAGCTAGATTTTCGAACCCCGAGCAAGAATATCTTCCTCGGGGTTTATTTTTGTCTCTAAACTAACCGCCGTGTACAATCAATCTAACTCTTATTCCTAACGCATTCAGCTTTCTATGTCTTCAACTACGACAAGTACACAACCAACGCTTGCAAAACAATTATTTACGATGACCTGGCCAATGCTTTTTGGCGTTCTGTCTTTAATGAGCTTTCAGCTTGTGGATAGCGCGTTTATCGGTCAGCTCGGCGTTTTACCGTTAGCCGCTCAAGGTTTCACTCTGCCTTTGCAAATGGTCATTATCGGCATTCAAGTCGGTCTAGGGATCGCAACGACAGCGGTCATTTCTAAAGCTCTTGGGGCGAATGAAAGCCAGTATGCCAAACAACTTGGCGGATTGGTATTGATGATCGGCTCAATTGGTGTCGCTATTTTTGGCGGGCTAATTTGGCTTTTGCGCTACCCCATTTTAGCTCTATTAAGCGCTCCAGAATCTGTTATGCCGATAATCGACAGTTACTGGCCTTGGTGGTTATTAAGCTCATGGACTGGTGCGGTTTTGTATTTTTATTACAGTATCTGCCGAGCTAATGGCAATACAATGTTACCTGGCACAATGATGATGATAACCAGCGGCGTGAACCTTGTACTCGATCCGCTATTTATTTTCACGTTTGACTTGGGTATTAACGGAGCGGCAATAGCAACCATCGTCGCTTTTGGGTTTGGTATTTTAGTCGTCGCTCCTCGCGTGAAAAAGAATCACTGGGCAACGACACAATGGCAAGATCTTAACGTAGCCAAAAGTGTTGCATCTATCGGTAACATTATGGGCCCTGCGATGATTAGCCAACTGCTGCCACCGTTGTCTTCCATGCTAGCAACAAAATTATTGGCAAGCTTTGGAACCGCAGCAGTCGCCGCTTGGGCGCTTGGTTCACGCTATGAGTTCTTTGCTATCGTTTCGGTCTTGGCGCTGACAATGTCTATGCCTCCAATGGTTGGACGCTTACTTGGAGCAAAGAACTATGAAGATATCCAAAGGCTCGTCAGTATTGCCGTAAAATTCATTCTAGGTTTCCAACTTTTGATTGCTGCCATTACATTTGCCGTCGCAAACCCACTCGCATTATTGATGACAAGTGATGTGCAAGTGGAGCAAGTCTTGGAAATGCATTTACTGATAGTGCCGATCAGTTTGGGTTCATTAGGGGTTTGTATGCTAATGGTTTCTCTTTGTAATGCATTAGGCAAATCTTACACCGCGCTCACCATTTCAGCGCTGCGCTTGTTTGTCTTTTTCCTACCGTGCTTGTGGGTTGGCGCTCAAATGGATGGAATCCGAGGTTTACTCTTAGGCGCTTGTATCGGCAACCTGTTAGCTGGTGTTTCCGCATACCTAACCTATCGCCAAACCATACGCAAACTCGCAGGCGCGCAAGCCAACGCACAACAATGAATAATCAGAACTAAGCCCCTGAAGTGGGGCTTTATCGTTTTGACGCCTTGTCTAAGTTGAAATGTTAGCTAGGCGAGTTTTAATTCACTAAAGAGCTCAAATAACTGGTTCGATTTATACGGCTTAGGTAAATAAGCATCCATGCCTGCCGCAAAACAGTTGTGGATGTCTTCTTCCAAAACACTCGCAGTGAGTGCGATAATCATCGTTTTTTCACGTCCTGCTTTCTTTTCCCAACGACGAATTTCTTTCGTCGCGGTCAGTCCATCCATCACGGGCATCATGCAGTCCATTAAAATTGCATCGAATTCTTCTCCCTTTGTGATGGCTTCTAACGCTTCTTGACCGTTGCTTGTTATCAAATAGTCATAACCTGCTTTATCCAGAAAGAAACTCGCTATTTTCTGGTTCATCAAGTTATCCTCCGCAATTAAGATCCTGCGATGAGAGCGCGACGCTCGATATTCAGAGCTGACAACATTATTGGTGACATTGTCACTTGATATGGTCTTTTCAACCTTAGCTAAATCATCAATGACATGCTTAAATCGATTGCCAAGGAAAGGTAATGTGAGTACGGCATGTACTTTTTCTGCATTTTCGTAGGGAGTGGATAAATGATGCTGGCAAATAATCACACGGCGAAGATCGTAATTAAATGATAGATTATCCAAGATTTCATCGGTATTAGCGTCGTTACTGTGGCACAGAAATATGACATCAAAGTCATCATTTATCGCTTGCACTTCATTCACATTATTAACACCAAAGAGATTGATTTTCGCTAAGCGACACTCTTTTAATACTTGGTCGGCGTAGTCGTAATTTGAGCAGATCAAAAGCCCTTTATTAATCACCTCCGAACGCCAGCCAAACACCGGAATTGCTTCAACCTCAATCGAGAATTCAAAGCATGTGCCCACTCCTTTTGTAGATGTTGCTACGAGCTTGCCCCCCATCATCGACACAAGCTGACAACAAATTGCCAAACCCAACCCTGTACCGCCAAATTGCCTCGACACTCCTTCATCTTCCTGAGTAAAGGGTTCAAAAATCGTGGTTAACTTATCTTGATCAATGCCTATTCCGGTATCTTCTACTTTAAACGTCAGCACTCCACGTTCTTTCTCAAGTAATTCCTCATAACTAACATCAACGCATACATGCCCACTTTCGGTAAACTTAACCGCATTCGATACCAGATTCGTAACTACCTGTTTGACACGATGATCATCGACCATCACGCGAATGGGGATATTTTCAGCTAAATTAATACCTAACTTTAGCTGTTTAGATGTTGCTTTGGATTGGAATAAAATCACCGACTGATACACGACTTCTCGGATATCCGCTTCTACTAGTGACAGCTCCAATCGTCCAGACTCGATTTTAGAGAGATCCAATATATCGTTAAGTAAAGTAAGCAGTGTTTGAGATGAGGAGTCAATGTCATCAACAACTTCTTGTTGATGCGAAGACAACTCACTTTGAGAGAGTATTTCTGTCATGCCCATGATCCCGTTAAGGGGCGTGCGTATTTCATGTGACATGTTGGCAAGAAACACAGATTTTGCACGATTAGCCGATACTGCTGACTCTTTTGCATGCAGTATTTCTTCAGTTTGTCTCTGCATTTCTTCAACCACTCGATTCACTTGCTGAGCAAAAATGGTCAGTTCATCACTTCCATCAACTTTGACTTTTGTTTGCTTCTCTTCGGAGTTGATCAACGCGTTTAAAGTATGAATGATCGCATCGAGTTTGCTGTTAACTCGGAACCAAGTACTAAATCCGAGCCAACAAAGCAGGATAACCACTAAGGCGACGCCAAAACTGATCATCGCTATATTGGCCTTTTGTTCATGAACCTGCGTGAGAAGCGACTGCTCAGTTTGTTTGGTGAACCCATCAATGAGCACTTGTAAGCGCTGCACACGAAAATCGAGTTCTTTTAAATACGCGGTGTAGTCACTTTGTGACATGTCTCCTGACATTAATTGTCCGCGAGACGCTAAGTTTCTCTGATATCTCGGCGAAGTAAACAAGCCAAGCAATTTATCCACTTGCTCGTATGACCCACCTAAGTTTAAAAACGCATCCAAATTTTGCTGCTGTCGGTCAATCGCCTGATAAAACATACTTTGACTTAGCCGACTCTCAGGGTCTTGGACTAAACGGTTCGTCAGCCAAGCTTCTTTCTGTGTCCAAAAAGAGAGCTGAGCAAGGTAGGCAATAAAATTTTGCATGCGAATGCCATCGTCACTGCCATACCATTGATGATTTTGCAACAAAGAGCGCGACATATTTTGGAGCTGTTGAAATGCCCAATCACCCAGGTCGTCCATCTCACTCAATCTACCTGACAATACCCCCAGCATGGCTTCTTTCAGTTCATCAGCATACTCAGCAGTATTAGGGTTACTCACAAACTTTTGATGCAAAGAAGAAATAACTTCACCTTGTTCTTCAATATTAATGGCTGCAGAGACTTGAAGATCAGGCTGTCGGCGTACTTTCTCTATGGAGTAAATAAAGTGGGAGGCCTTGGATATCAATTGGAAACCTTGAATATTGCTAACCGTTTGATTGAGACGGCTCACGCGCAACGCATTATCAGAAAACTGCTGAACTGCAAACACCACTATTACCACAGCGGGTAATAGTGCGAGGAGTGCTAAGCGTGTTTTTATTGATAATCTCAACATCCATCAGCCTAATGGTTGATTTCATCCGTTTATTTAATATTAGACTAGTTTCTTGCATTGAAAGGCATATACGACATTGTTACTTTCAAACAACATTCACCTACCTAGACTATGGTTATTGTGAGTGTTTTATCATCGGCTAATGCAGTAAAAATTGTGATTTAAGTCATATTTTTTTATCTTAAAGTTGGATGCAAACAATAAAGTTTCACTCACAACTAAGAGTCGCATCACTTTTCAGGAAATCATCTATTGTATGTTTACCTATTGAGTTGC
>NZ_JADDYG010000250.1:89164-91140 GCF_015163535.1 Vibrio sp. OPT46
TTATGGTTATTGTGAGTGTTTTATCATCGGCTAATGAAGTGGCAATTGTGATTCAAGTCATATTTTTTGATCTTAAAGTTGGATGCAAACAATAAAGTTTCACTCACAACTAAGAGTCGCATCACTTTTCAGGAAATCATCTATTGTATGTTTACCTATTGAGTTGCCTTGTCGAGTCAAATCACACAAAAATGCAAAATATCCATTTTTGTCAACAAAACTAATTTGAAAGCAAACGTTATCATCGCAAAAAAAGTAAGTTACTTTCTAAATGTCAATACGTGAAAACCACTGCTTTAGTCACATTAATCCACCACTAACGTCCCCTTAAGTAGTGTTTTACACTGGATTTAATTTTCCTAGCAGAATAAGGACTCCGACCTTAGAATCCGAACACATAACTATTACAACCCGATTACATAACCCACCACACTCTTGCACGCTGCCGAAGAGGCAACAGCAGAGAGTATGGTTAGCCCCCAAAACGTGAAAGGTCTAATACAACAATGAGTCCAGAGAAATATCTCCAAGACTGGCAAACTAGCCAAACGATTGCTGAATCTATTTCCCCTCTAATTGGTAAGCTATATCGTCAAAAAGGAATCGAAGTGGTTCTGTTTGGTAAAACGCTTATTAATGCTACTACTATAGACATTCTCAAAACTCATCGCGTTGCAAGACGTTATACCGGTAACCCACTTTCGCTTGAGCACACGATGCCTATTATTCAAGCGCTTTGTGAAATGAGCATTTCTTCATGCCGTGTCGATGTTGGCCAATTGGCAACTATGTACTGGAATGAACATGACGATACAAGCTCTCTAAACGATTTCCTTATCACTGCACTTGATGGCGCTCGCGACGCAGATTCTTCATTGAAAGCGCGTGATGTGGTTCTTTACGGGTTCGGTCGCATTGGTCGACTACTTACTCGCCTTCTCATTGAGAAAAGTGGTCCAGGTTACCCACTAAGACTACGTGCGATTGTGGTTCGTGGCGGTAAAAAAGGCGATTTGGAGAAGCGTGCTAGCTTGCTGCGTCGTGACTCAGTTCACGGTCAGTTCAACGGTAGCATTGTTATCGATGAAGAGCGTAAAGCACTGATCGTTAACGGCAACTACATCCAAATCATCTACGCAAATAACCCAAGCGAAGTGGATTACTCAGCTTTCGGTATCAATAACGCGCTAGTTGTTGATAACACAGGTGTTTGGCGTGATTCTGAAGGTCTGAGCCAGCACTTAGCGTGTAAAGGCGCAGAGAAAGTACTGCTAACAGCACCAGGTAAAGGTGACATCAAAAACGTTGTATTCGGTGTAAATGAGTCGGTAATTAAAGAAGATGACACCATCATCTCTGCGGCAAGCTGTACAACAAATGCAATCACGCCAGTCCTTAAGGCTCTGAACGATAAATATGGTGTTCTTTCTGGCCATATTGAAACCGTGCACTCATACACAAACGACCAAAATTTGATCGACAACTTCCACTCTGGTGACCGTCGCGGACGTAGTGCTTCACTAAACATGGTTCTGACTTCAACAGGTGCGGCAAAAGCAGTTGCTAAAGCATTGCCAGAGCTTGCAGGCAAGCTAACAGGCAACGCGATACGCGTACCGACACCAAACGTTTCTATGGCAGTCGCTAATCTAAACTTAGGTGAAGACGTAGACCGTGATTCACTGAACGATTACTTGCGTGAAATGGCGTTGAACTCTGAGCTTTCGGCACAGATTGACTACACCGATTCAACAGAAATTGTATCAACTGACTTAGTTGGCTCTCGCCATGCAGGCGTCGTAGATGGTCAAGCGACTATCGCACAAGACAAGCGTTGTGTACTTTACATCTGGTACGACAACGAATTCGGTTACAGCTGCCAAGTTGTGCACTGTATGGAACAAATGATGGGTGTTCGTTACCAAACATTCCCTCGATAGGTGAACTTTGCTCCACAACGTTAACCACATAGCGTA
>NZ_JADDYG010000251.1:0-229 GCF_015163535.1 Vibrio sp. OPT46
ACGGCTAAGAGGCAACAGTTAGTAAAATCCAATGAATATGTTCAACAGGCCAACGATTATATCGATAGCAATGTCGAAATGTTGGAGTTCTTAGAGCTAAAAAATAATCTAACTGAAGTAAGAGCATTGAGCCTAACTGAAAACATCTCTAAACAAATGATGATGGCTATTGGTTTAGGGATAATTAAAGAAGACGCAACGTTGATAACGGAGAGCGCCATTGAAGAAG
>NZ_JADDYG010000252.1:0-840 GCF_015163535.1 Vibrio sp. OPT46
AGCAAAATTTTAGAGGTATTATTGTCGGAGAGTTGCAGAGTCGGTTTGAGCAGATGAAATTTACTTTTAATCAGCTTAACCGTTTACTCAAAGAAATCCCATTCCACGACAACATTTATAGCTTTCACTATAGCGTTGTAGAATCAGAAAGTTTAAATAAAGTATATGACTACATCACCACAGCAGATCGTGAAGAAACAGAGCTCGTAGGGACTATGTTTGATTTACCTTCTGAGCATGAAGCCATTGGGTTGTTAAAAAGTGCACTTATAAATGGGGATGATCTTATTAACGAGATAAGAGATTATCGAAATTTCTTTACCTATGACATGAAAATGAAAAATAAGGAAACAGGTGAGGAAAATCGCATAAGTAAGATGCAAGGTACGGGGTCAGGTGGTGAGCAACAAACTCCAGCATATATAGCGCTGGCTGCTAGCTTTATGAATGTCTACAAGATAGGTAGTGAATCAGGGCAAGGGGCATCGTTAGTGTTACTTGATGAGGCATTCAATAATATGGATGCTGGCAATGCTAGCGCCGCTGTAGCATTTCTCAAAGAGATCGGTTTACAGCTATTAATTGCAGCTCCCCCAGAGGTTACGTTAAAGATAGGCAAAGAGATGGATCAGATCTATACAATTTGCCGTGAGGGAAGAGATGTTGCCATCGATCATACTAAGATTTTTGAACGTGGTCAGGAACTTATTGATCAAAGTAATCCAGTATATCACCCTGAGTTGATTAGTGAGAGAGTCGCTGAATTGAAATCAAAGGCTACATCCGATGTTTGATATGAGCCAAAACCTCGAGAGGTTGCTGACACAATTAAGTAAGAAG
>NZ_JADDYG010000252.1:894-2570 GCF_015163535.1 Vibrio sp. OPT46
ATTGACCTTTCGGACGAGGTCAAATCTGGGGTCACTATACGTATAACCGATCATGCCTATAAGTGGTACTTTGCTCTAAGCGACACTACCAAAGATGCCTTACATCGAGAGATGGAGAATCTTGGGTTTATTCGCCTCTGTTATCGCAAAAAGGTGATGCTCGGAGCATTTAAGCATATTGAATCCATTTATGTGGTTGATGGTGACGTTTTGCTTGATAGTTTAGGTATTACGCCAAGAATGAAGCTTATAGGTGATTTGAGCACTCAACTTGAAAGTGTATCTTTCCAAGTGTCGTGGTGGGAAGAAACGCGTGACAAGGTTATTATTGCATGGTCGAAGAGCAAAACTTTTCATGGCATCAAACCTGCACAAATTGAGCTGATTTTGGACGCTATGAAGTTGGTCGAGATCATTTCATCATCGGTTTCTGTGTCTCTACCAGATATGCGAACTCTGAGTGTTAACCTCTATTACGATTCAAAGCGGTTGGAGAATAAAACGCTTGTTAATCTTGTTTATAAGTTGATGTCGCCGCATTTAGATCCTGACGTTGCTGAGATGATTGAAACTGGAGAAGAGTTGCTAGAGCACTTTGGTATTTGTAAGTACCCAGTCCCGATGCGTTTTAAAGCGAAAGGAACATTGATCTGCCAAGGCAGAATTGATTTATCAGCTTTGCAATACGGTATTGGTGTTTCACCGGATGAGGTTTTGGGAGTTGAGTGGGTACAGGATGTACCGTATGTTCTTTTTATTGAAAATAGAACCAGCTTTGAACGATATGTCCGAGAAGTTGATGATGAAGGGCTTGTCATTTATACCGCAGGATTCCCTCCTAGCGCATGGATGAGAGCCATTAATCTCCTGGTGAAGAATCTCATAAACCATGTGCCACTGTATCATTGGGGAGATCGTGATGTCGGAGGATATAGAATCTTAGCGTTTTTAGCCAAGTGGCTTAATGCTGACATCACCCCATATTTGATGGGTCTTGACTTGGAAATAGGTCTCAAACTTGATGAAGCCAAAACTACAAGACCTGTCTCTGAACTTATTCTCGCTTTGGAGTCTGCCAGAGATTACCCATCCATATCAGTACTTTATGATAAGCTTGTATCATTGAACCAAAGTGAACTGACTTGGATAGAGCAAGAGCAAATCCCTCCGAGGAGCCCAGTTACTTTATTGCGATAATCTGTATTAGTTTATGGTCTCTGATTACTTTGCCAATTGACTTTTGAGCTTGGCTGCGTGAGCGGTTAGCTGTCATTTGTCAATCGTCTTCTTTGAAGAGATCCTCAATGTCATCCCAGTCGGGTAGGGAATAAGTCTTGGGTGTTACTGAAAACTGTAAATCAACTGAATCAAGTAATCGCTCAAAAATGTCGAACGACCCTGTAAATCGACCGTTTTCTATTTCTGAAATAGTGGTTTTGTTAATGCGAGTAATTTTTGCAAGTTGAAGTTGGGTTAATCTCTTGGCTTTTCTGCTCTGTTTTACTTGCTTACCGATCTCGTAACGTGTGCTCATATTCAACTCCAACTGTTAGCTATATAGCTAAGTTATCCTCTTTAACGTAAATGTTAGCCATATAAGGTAGAAGATATTTGATTAACTAATGATTATGGTTGTATCGCTGCTTTCTTGGTATCTCAGAAGGTAGGGTTTCGTA
>NZ_JADDYG010000253.1:0-914 GCF_015163535.1 Vibrio sp. OPT46
TAATAAGATGGTACGCCCCACACCTGCACTACACTCAGCTATGTCGCTGAATATTGGGAGGTGCCATCATGTCGGCAATCAAAGTTATTGGAATCGATTTAGGTAAGTCTACTTTTCATCTAGTTGGCCACGATTATAGTGGTCGTGAACAATATCGGCACAAATTATCTAGAAGTAAATTACTACAGTTTATCTCTGTGCATGAACCAACATTGATAGCAATGGAGGCTTGCTGTGGTGCTCACTGGCTTGCAAGAAAATGCCAAGAATACGGGCATCAAGTTAAACTTATCCCACCTCAATATGTAAAACCTTACGTTAAAGCTCATAAGAATGACTTTATCGATGCAGCTGCTATTGCTGAGGCATCTACAAGACCTAATATGAGGTTCGTTTCTCCAAAGAGTGAGCAGGCTCAAGTAGGCGTCGTTATTCGGCGTGTTAGAACTGGTTATATTAGGGAGAGGACAGCAACGATGAACCGTATTGGTTCGATGTTAATAGAGTTTGGCATCAGCTTTCCACGGGGTCATGCAAACATGAAAAAGCTGTTTCAATGGTTAGCGGACAACAAAGAACCGATCCCTCCGTTATTGGTTCAGGAACTACAAAATCAGCTCGACTATTACAATCAACTGAATGAACGGATAAAAGAGCAAGACCGAAAAATAGAAAAACTGAGTTCCGAAGATGAACTTTACACTTTACTTCAAACGATACCAGGTGTGGGTCCCATGACTGCATCTTGCTGTTTATCGTGTGTTGGAAAACCTTCAGATTTTTCTAATGGTAGAAACTTTGCAGCGTGGATCGGACTTGTACCATTCCAGTACTCGACTGGAGGGAAACAACGGATGCTGGGAATTTCAAAGCGAGGAAATAAAGAGCTGAGAGAACTCTTTGTTCATGCCGCA